>NZ_JBSFWR010000046.1:0-60097 GCF_053594915.1 Kitasatospora sp. NPDC002543
GCGGCGCCAGTACCCCCCGCCGCCCCCAACCGGGGGGGGGGGGGCCCCCCCTCCCCCCCCCGGGGGGCCCCCCGCTTTTTTGGCCTTCCCCCGCCCCCCCGGCCCCCCCGGGGGGCCGGGGGGCGCTCTGACCCCCCTGTCCTGGGGGGGCGGCCCCCGGGGGGGCCGCGCCGCCGTCAGTACTTGGGGCCGATGTGGGCGTCCATGAGGGCGACGGACTCCTTGCGGGCGACGGAGACGTTTGTGGTGCCGGTGGGGCGCGAAGCGGCCTTCCAGCGGACGCCGACGGCGTCGAGGGTGGAGGTGAAGAGGCCGATGATGTCGGTCGAGGTGTTGGTGAAGAAGTAACGCGGGTACTCGTAGCGCTTCGTGACGCCACCGACCGTGCGGGTCGCCCAGTTGGTGATGCGGCAGCCGTCGGAGTGGATCAGGCCGCGCAGGAACTCCCAGGGGTGGGCGTCGACGATCTCCTGCTGCCATGGTGCGAGGACGATCGGCCGCAGGTGCTTCGGCCCGGGGCCGTGCTGGGGGAAGAGGCAGGGCCAGTGCTTGCTGGTGCTGACGACGCTGGTGCAGCCGGGCGCCTGGACCCGGTTGACCTTGTTGTGCGGCATGACGGCGGCGACGGCCTGCTCGCACTCGAGGATGAGGCCCGGCCAGGTGTCGCAGCATGCGATGCGGAGGGCGTGGACCTGGCGGCGGCCCTCGCTGATGCAGCCGTCGCCCAGGTAGAGGCCGAGCAGGTAGGAGTACCGCGGGCGTGGCCTTGAGGGATCGAGCCGCCCTCCGCGGACCGGGCATTCGGCGGTCATGCGTGGACCGGGCGCTACGCCCGACACCCACTGACGGATCGAGAAGCGGGAGATCCCGGTTGCGCGACTCACCTGGCTGAAGGTCAGCCCGGAGGCGTGCAGATCGAGTGCTCGTCGGCGTGCAGCCATGTCGTACATATGGCCGAGCGTGTGCGAACCGCACGGGTGGATCCGGTGAATGCGGCGATTTTCATCCGGATTGATGAAGATCGCCAACGGTTAGGCTGACCTAAGCGGCTTGCGAATCGAAGGATAAGTGCCCCGGGTGGGATTCGAACCCACGCTGTATGGTGTTTGAGACCATCGCCTCTCCCGCTGGGCTACCGGGGCGCCCATGGATTCGAAGGTTGAACTTCGGACCCGCTGGTCTCAAACATACCGTGTCTGGGTACCCTCGTGCATGCAGTACCCCGCCGGAACTAGGAGCCCCGTGAGCACCGCCGACGAGCAGGCGCAGCCGCTTGAGACCGATACGCCCCAGATCACCCGGATCGTGATCGCCGAGGACGAGGCGCTGATCCGTCTCGATCTGAAGGAGATGCTGGAGGAGGAGGGGTACACCGTCGTCGGTGAGGCCGGTGACGGCGAGACGGCGGTGCGGCTCGTGGAGGAGCTGAAGCCGGATCTGGCGATCTTCGACGTGAAGATGCCGGTCCTCGACGGGCTGTCGGCGGCCGAGCAGATCCACGACAAGCACCTGGCCCCCGTGCTGATGCTGACGGCGTTCTCGCAGCGGGAGCTGGTGGACCGGGCGCGCGACGCCGGGGCGATGGCGTACATCGTCAAGCCGTTCTCGAAGTCGGACCTGGTGCCGGCGATCGAGATGGCGGTGTCCCGGTACGCGGAGATGCGGGCGCTGGAGAAGGAGATCGGGGATCTCAGCCAGCGGTTGGAGACCCGGAAGCTGGTGGACCGGGCGAAGGGCGTGCTGCAGACCAAGTTCGGGCTGAACGAGCCGGCCGCGTTCCGGTGGATCCAGAAGACGTCGATGGACCGCCGGATGACGATGGCGGCGGTGGCCGAGGCGGTCATCGAGGAGGGCGAGGCCCAGGACCGCAAGAAGGCGGACGAGGCCAAGCCCGAGTAGGGCGTGCACGCGAAGGGCCCGGCAGAACGTTTCTGCCGGGCCCTTCGCGTGCTGTGGCTCAGTCCTCGCCGAGGTAGGCCTTGCGCACCGACTCGTCGTGCAGGAGGTCGGCTCCCGTCCCGGACAGGACCACGCGGCCGGTCTCCATGACGTAGCCGCGGTCGGAGAGGGAGAGGGCCGCCTGGGCGTTCTGCTCGACCAGGAGGATGGTCGTCCCGGACGCCTTCAGCTCCACGATAGTGGACATGATCTTCTGCATCATCAGCGGGGAGAGCCCCATCGAGGGCTCGTCCAGCATGAGCAGCTTGGGCTGGGACATCAGCGCCCGCCCCATCGCGAGCATCTGCTGCTCGCCGCCGGAGAGCGTCCCGGCGGCCTGGCGCCGGCGTTCGCCGAGGATCGGGAACAGGCCGTAGGCCCGTTCGACGTCCGCGGCGATGCCGGCCGGGTCGGTGCGCAGGAAGGCGCCGAGGAGGAGGTTCTCCTCGATGGTCATCCGGGGGAAGATGTGCCGGCCCTCGGGGGAGTGGGCGAGGCCGAGCGCGACGATCTTGTGGGCGGGGACGGTCGAGAGGTCGCGGCCGTCGAAGGTGATCCGTCCGGCGGTGGGCTTGAGCAGGCCGGACAGGGTGCGCAGGGTGGTGGTCTTGCCGGCGCCGTTGGTGCCGATGAGGGTGGTGACCTCGCCCTGCTCGACGCTGAAGCTGATGCCCTTGACGGCCTCGATCTTGCCGTAGGCGACGCGGAGGTCCTGAACTTCGAGAAGTGCGGTCACTGGTCGGACTCCGTTGCGGCCGGGGTGGTGCCTTCGAGCGGTGCGCCCAGGTAGGCGGTGATGACGCGTTCGTCGTTCTGGACGGTCTCGCGGTCGCCTTCGACGATCTTCTGGCCCTGGACGAGCACGGCGGTGCGGTCGCAGAGGTTGAAGATGAAGCGCATGTCGTGCTCGATGACGAGGATGGAGATCCCCTTGTCGCGGATCGCGAAGACGAGCTCCTCGGCGGCCCGGGTCTCCTGGGGGTTCATGCCCGCGGTGGGTTCGTCGAGCAGCAGCAGGCCGGGCTCGGAGGCCAGGGCGCGGGCGATCTCCAGCTTGCGCTGCTCGCCGTACGGGAGGTTGCGGGCGAGGTGGTCGGCCTTCTGGGCGAGGCCGGTGAACTCCAGGAGTTCCATGGCCTTCTCGCGGCTCTCGGCCTCGGCGCGGTGGTAGCCGGGGCCGCGCAGGACGGCGGAGAAGATGCCCTCCTTGGTGCGGGTGTGCCGGCCGACCAGGACGTTCTCCAGGACGGTCATGTTGGCGAACAGCCGGATGTTCTGGAAGGTGCGGGCGATGCCGGCCTGGGTGACCAGGTGGGGCTTGGGCGGCAGCAGGGTGTCGCGGAAGCGGACGGCGCCCTCGGTGGGGACGTAGAGGCCGGTGAGGCAGTTGAAGAAGGTGGTCTTGCCGGCGCCGTTGGGGCCGATGAGACCGATGATCTCGCCGTCGCCGACGGTCAGGGAGACGTCGTTGACCGCGGTGAGGCCGCCGAAGCGCATGGTGACGCCGGTGACTTCGAGCAGGGGTGCGGCGGTGGTGGTCATCGGGTCGGTCACGCCCCTGCCTTGGTGAGTGCGGTCGGCTCGCCGGCGGCCTGGGCCGGAAGGTCGGCCTCGTGGAACTCCAGCTGCCGGCGCCGGTTGGGGATGAGGCCCTCGGGGCGGACCCGCATCAGCACGATGAGGGCGGCGCCGAAGGCGAGGAGCTGGTAGTCGGCGAGGAACTCGAGTTTCTTCGGGATGAGGAACAGCAGGGTGGCGCCGGCCAGCGGGCCGCTGATGGTGCCCATGCCGCCGAGGATGACCGCGGCGAGCAGGAAGGCGGAGTTCGGCGGGAGGGCCTCGGCGAAGGTGTACTGGTCGGGGGTGACGGTGTAGCTGACGTGGGCCTGGACGGTGCCGGCCAGGCCGGCCAGCAGGGCGCCGAGGGCGAAGGCGAGCAGCTTGAGCCGGAAGCCGTTGATGCCCATGGCCTCGGCGGCGGTCTCGTCCTCGCGGATGGCGACCCAGGCGCGGCCGATACGGGAGTTGCCGACCCGGGCGAAGATCAGCACGACGAGGGCGGTGACCAGCAGCATCAGCAGGTAGTAGTTGGAGAAGCGGCCGAGTTCGACGCCGAGCACGGTGTGCGGCTTGCCGAGGTCGAGGCCGAGGATCTCCAGGTCCGGGATGCGTGGGATGCCATTGGAGCCGTTGGTGACCTTGGGGCCGGTGGTGCCGTTGAGGTTGAGCATGGTGATGCGGAAGATCTCGCCGAACCCGAGGGTGACGATGGCGAGGTAGTCGCCGCGCAGCCGCAGGGTGGGGGCGCCGATCAGGACGCCGAAGACCATCGAGACGACGGCGCCGGTGAGCATCGCGGCCCAGAACGGGAACTGGACGTGGATGGGCGAGGCGGGGGAGCCGGAGACCAGGGCGGCGGCGTAGGCGCCGACGCCGAGGAAGGCGACGTACCCGAGGTCGAGCAGGCCGGCCAGGCCGACGACGATGTTCAGGCCGAGCGCGACGGTGGCGAAGATCAGGATGTTGGTGGCGACCGAGGTGTACTGGTCGCTGGTCTGGGTGAACGGGAAGCCGGCGGCGGCGGCGAAGGCGGCGCCGGTGGTGACCGGGCGGTGCTTGATGGTCAGCGCGCGCAGCCGGGCGATCAGACCGGACCTGGTGAGGGCGGGGACGGCGAGGGCGACGAACAGCAGGTAGCCGGTGAAGAGTTCGCCGTACTCGGTGTCGATGCCGAAGGTGATCGCGAACAGTCCGAGCCCGAAGGCGAGGACGATCAGCAGCACCTCGATCCAGGAGGGGAGCGCGCGCGGCGCGGCCAGCGGCCGGTCGGTCCGGCCCAGCCGCAGCCCGCTGTTGGCGAGGTGGCCGAGCTGGAGCAGCAGGACCGCGCCGGCCGCGATGGCGAGGCCTCCGGCGAGGGCGGTCATGACCGGGGCCACCGGCTTGTCCGAGGGGATGGCGTGGGCGCCGAACCAGGCGACGGGGGCGGCCGGGACGAGCAGGAAGAGGCGCTTGTCGAGGATCCGCAGTGGGACGGCGGTGCGGCGGTCGAGCGGCAGGCCGAGGGCGCCGAGGACGGAGAGCAGGCCGCCCGCGGCGAGCACCCAGCCGCCGGGTTCGAGGTTGGCGAGGCCGCCGAGCTCGGAGGAGATCGCGGCGACGGCGTAGACGGCGACGGCGAGGGAGCCGGTGGCGGCGTACAGGACGGCGTTGTTGCTGCGGGCGGGGGCGGCCCAGCGCAGTCCGGGGACGCCCTGGCCGCCGAGCAGCAGGACGAGGGTGAGCAGGCCGGCGGCGAGGGCGAGCCACTGGAGGCCGGCTGGGGAGCCGTAGTACGTGAGGTCGCCGGGGAACTCGGCGGTCCAGGTCCAGGACATGGCGGCGGAGGCGGCGGTGGCGAGGGCGCCGAGTGTGGTGACGGCCGCGGCGGCGCGGGCCGGCAGCGGGACGACCGGGGTCGCCTCGGTGTGGGTGGTGGTCATGGTGGTCACGCCCTGTCCGCGACGCGCTCGCCGAGCAGCCCCTGGGGCCGGATCAGGAGCACGAGGATGAGGAGAACGAAGGCCCAGACGTCCTTCCAGGCGCCGCCCCCGAAGAGGTGCATGCCGGGCAGGTGCTGGATGTATCCGGTGGCGAGGGCTTCGGCGAGGCCGAGGGCGAGGCCGCCGAGCATGGCGCCGTAGATGTTGCCGATGCCGCCGAGGACGGCGGCGGTGAAGGCCTTGAGGCCGAGGATGAAGCCCATCCGGAAGTCGACCTGGCCGCTGCGCAGCCCGTACGCGACGGCGGCGACGGCGGCGAACGCGGCGCCGATGGCGAAGGCCATGACGATGATGCGGTCGGTGTCGATGCCCATCAGCTTGGCGGTGTCCGGGTCCTGGCTGGTGGCCTGCATGGCGCGCCCGGAGCGGGTGCGGGTGACGAACCAGCCGAGGGCGAGCATGCACAGCGGGGCGGCGATGATCAGGAAGAGGTCGCTGCGCTGGATGGTGACGGAGCCGAGGCTGAACGGGTCGCCGGGGAGCTTGGGGAAGACCCGGGCCTTCTTGGCGTCCGGGTAGAAGGAGAAGACGAGTTGCTGGAGGAAGATGGACAGCCCGATCGCGGTGATCAGCGGGGCGAGCCGTGGGGCGTTGCGCAGGGGGCGGTAGGCGAAGCGCTCGGCGGCGACGGCGGTGAGGGTGGAGACCAGGATGCCGGCGATCAGCATGAGCGGCAGGGCCAGCCACAGGGTGGTGCCGCCGGGGAGGGCGAGGTAGGCGGTCAGGGCGCCGAAGCCGCCGACCATGACGATCTCGCCGTGGGCGAAGTTGATGAGCTGGACGATGCCGTAGACCATCGTGTAGCCGATCGCGACGAGCCCGTAGAGGGCGCCGAGGATCAGGCCGTTGGCCAGCTGCTGCGGTAGGTCGTGCACCGCTGGGCCTCCGTAGTGCGTTCGGGGGTGTCCGCTTGGGTGGTGGATGTGGGTGCGCGCGGGGGCACTCGTGGCGCCCCCGCGCGCGGTGGTGGTGAAGTGGCGCTGGTGGTACTGCCGGTGACGAGGCGTCAGTCGTTGGAGCCGGTGCGTCGGTGGTGCGGACGCGTCGGCGCTTCGGCGCCTCGGGTGCCGGTCGTCAGCCCTTGAAGGTGCCGGACTTCTCCACGGCCCACTTGCCGTCCTTGACGGTGTAGACGGTGAGCTGCTTGTTGGTGGTGTCGCCGAACTCGTCGAAGGAGACCGTGCCGGTGACGCCGGCGAAGGTGACCTTCTGGACGGCGTCGCGGACGGCCTTGCGGTCCAGGGTCTTGCCACTGGCCTTCGCGGCCTTGACGCCCTGGATGATGGCCCAGGCGCTGTCGTAGGAGTAGCCGCCGTAGGTCTCGTAGGCGTCCTTGTATCCGGCGGTCTTGTAGTCGGCGATGAACTTCTTGGCGGTGTCGAGGCTCTCGACGGGCAGGCCGACGGCGGTGGCGTAGTCGCCCTGGCTCTTGGGGTTGAGCTTGATGAAGTCGCCGCTCTGGATGCCGTCGCCGCCCATCAGCGGGAGGTTGACGCCGGCCTCCTTGAGCTGGAGGGAGAGCGGGCCGGCCGCGGGGTACTCGCCGCCGTAGTAGACGGCTTCGGCGCCGGAGCTGCGGACCTTGGTGACGATGGCGGCGAAGTCGCGGTCGTCGGGGTTGACGTGCTCCTCGCCGACCAGGGTGCCGCCGAGCTTGGTGAACTCGCTCTTGAAGGTGCCGGCCAGGCCCGCGCCGTAGGTCTTCTGGTCGTCGATCAGGAAGACCTTGGTCTTCTTGGCGTCGTTGTAGAGGAACTGGGCGGCGAACGGGCCCTGGACGGCGTCGGTGGTGGCGGTGCGGAAGTAGGAGTTGAACGGGCGCTTCTTCTCTCCGCTGGCCCACTTCTCGCCCTGGCTGAGGGCGACGCCGGTGTTGGCGGGGGAGACCTCGACCAGGCTGGCGTCGTCGAAGATCTGCTGCATCGACTGCGCCACACTGGAGTTGAGCGGGCCGACGACGCCGAGGACCTTGGAGTCGCCGACCAGCTGGGTGGCGTTCTGCTGGCCGGGGGCGGGCTTGCCGGTGTCGTCGAGGGCCTTGATCTCGAACTTGACGCCGGGGACCTCGTTGGTCTCGTTGGCCTTCTTGATCGCGAGGTCGACGGAGTTGCGGATGCCGAGGCCGAGGGCGGAGAGGTCGCCGGTGAGCGGGGCGTCGACGCCGATGACGACGGTGGTGGCGGACGAGTCGGCCTTGTCGCCGTCGCCGCCCTTCTTCTCTCCGCGGGAGCCGCAGGCGCTGAGGCTGAGGGCGCCGATCACGGCAATGCTCACGACAACTGCTGAACGGTGACGCACGAGGGTCCCCTTCGGTTCAGGAGGCGCCCGCGCCTGAGTGGCGGGAGCCGGAGTGCGCGGAGGGCCTGGCCCAATCGAATGGCGCGGTGACTGGCCGTGACTCTAGATGCCGTTGGGCGGCTCGGGCAGTGCTGGGCGCAGGCTGTGATTCTCTTGTTATGAGCACACGGAGTACTTGTCTCACCATGTGGTCGTTCCGGCCCGATCGATCCCGCGATGGCGGGCGTTTAGCCGCTGATGGCGCGATGTAAGGCCCAGAAATGGGGGTTGCAGCTGGCAGTGCCGATTATCGGACACTCGCGTCCGGTGCTCTGGTTTCGACCCTGAGCGTCCGGATTGCGGACAGGGAGGGCGCGGCGAGGTGGTTCCGGGGTGCCTGAAGGCCTCGGAACCGGCAATTGATCGGATTTCCTACTTGTTACGCAGAGTTACAGGCGCGGGATGCGCGCCGACCGCCCCCGGACATGCGGACGCCCCCTTGTCCAGACCAACGCCTGCCCAGGCCGGCGGAAGGTCAAACAAGGGGGCGGAAAAGGGACTTGATGTTGTCCCGAGTGAACTCGCGGACACCGTAAGGACGTTGTCGGAAGGAATCCTTCCGGGTGCGGTCAGAGGTCGCGCAGCATGCAGGTCAGCCGGCAGCTGGTGACCCGCCGGCCGGTGTCGTCGGTGATCGCGATCTCGTAGGTGGCGGCGGTGCGGCCCTTGAACACGGCCGTCGCCACCCCGGTCAC
Source organism: Kitasatospora sp. NPDC002543 (assembly GCF_053594915.1). Taxonomy (NCBI): domain Bacteria; kingdom Bacillati; phylum Actinomycetota; class Actinomycetes; order Kitasatosporales; family Streptomycetaceae; genus Kitasatospora; species Kitasatospora sp. NPDC002543. Next base: position 8,513 of record NZ_JBSFWR010000046.1, read on the forward strand.
CAGCCCGGAGGTGGCCGAACGGTGATGGGTGGCGTTGAGGTCCACACCCACCGCGTACCGGCCGGGGCCGGCGTGCAGCATCGCCCCGATCGAGCCCAGCGTCTCGGCCAGCGCGGCCGACGCCCCGCCGTGCAGCAGCCCGTACGGCTGCTGGTTGCCCTCCACCGGCATGGTGCCGACCACGCGGTCGCCGGACGCCTCGACGATCCGGATGCCGAGCTTCTCGCCGAGGTGGCCGCCGGAGAAGGTCTCCGGGTTCACGCCGAGCTTGGCGAAGTGGTCCAGCACGTCCTGCGGGACGTTCAGGACGGGAGTGCTGTCGTGGGAGGTGCCGGGGGCCGCGTCGGTCATGGGGGAACTCCTGCCGCTGGGGGGACGCCGGAGCGCGCCGGGCGACGCTCCGGGGGATCTGCCGCCTGTGATCGTACGACCGTCCTACTCGTAGGTAACAGCTCCCGCCGGACCGGCGCGGCGTCCTTTTTGTCGGTGCCGGGCCATAGGATCGGTGGCCGGTAGTGGAATCGGCAGGAACGGACGTTGACGTGGCTACGCAGAGTACGGACAAGGGCGCGACGGGTGGCGGCGGGGCCGGCCCGCGGCCCCGGCTGATGCTGCTCGACGGGCACTCGATGGCCTACCGGGCCTTCTACGCCCTGCCCGTGGAGAACTTCAACACCTCCACCGGCCAGCCCACCAACGCGGTCTACGGCTTCGCCTCGATGCTCGCCAACACCGTCCGGGACGAGCAGCCCACCCACCTCGCCGTCGCCTTCGACCTCTCCCGGCAGACCTTCCGCTCCGTCGAGTTCCCCGACTACAAGGCCAACCGGGCCAAGACGCCGGACGAGTTCCGCAGCCAGATCGGCCTGATCGGCGAACTGCTCGACGCCATGCACATCCCCCGGCTGACGGTCGAGGGCTTCGAGGCCGACGACATCATCGCCACCCTGGCCACCGCCGCCGAGGCGGCCGGCTACGACGTCGACATCGTCACCGGCGACCGCGACTCGCTCCAGCTGGTCACCGACCACGTCACCGTGCTCTACCCGACCAAGGGCGTCTCCGAGCTCACCCGCTTCACCCCGGAGAAGGTCGCCGAGAAGTACGGCGTCACCCCGCGCCAGTACCCGGACCTCGCCGCGCTGCGCGGCGACCCGTCCGACAACCTGCCCGGCATCCCCGGCGTCGGCGAGAAGACGGCCGCCAAGTGGGTCAACCAGTTCGGCTCCTTCGAGGAACTCGTCTCCCGCGCCGACGAGGTCAAGGGCAAGATCGGCGAGAAGCTGCGCGACAACCTCGACTCCGTCAAGCGCAACCGGGTGCTCACCGAGCTCGTCCGCGACGTCGAACTCCCGCTCGGCGTCGCCGACCTGGACCGCAAGCCGTTCGACAAGGACGCCGTCGCCACCCTGATGGACTCGCTGGAGTTCCGCAACGCCAACTTCCGCGACCGCGTCCACAACATCGACCCGTCCGCCGGCGAGGCCGCCGCCGAAGCCGAACTCGCCCCCGGCGTCGAGGTCGACGGCGAACTCCTCACCGACCCGGGCACCCTGGCCGCCTGGCTCGCCGAACACGCCTCCGACGGCAAGACCACCGTCGCGCTCGCCGCCGTCTACCAGTGGGCCCTCGGCGCCGGCGAGGTCACCGAAGTCGCCCTCGCCGCGGGGGAGTCCGCCGCCTGGTTCGACCCGGCGCTGCTCGCCGAGGAGGACGAGCGCGCCTTCGCCGACTGGCTCGCCGACGCCGGCGCCCCCAAGGCCCTGCACATCGCCAAGCAGGTCATGCGCGCCTTCGCCGAACGCGGCTGGACGATCCAGGGCGTCGTCGCCGACACCGCCCTCGCCGCCTACCTGGAGAAGCCCGGCCGCCGCACCTTCACCCTGGAGGTGCTCGCCGAGGAGTACCTGGCCCGCTCGCTCACCCCGGCCCCCGCCACCGAGACCGGCCAACTCGCCTTCGACGCACCGGAGGAGGACGAAACCGCCGCCGCCCGGTCGCTGATGCTCCAGGCCCGCGCCGTACTCGACCTCGCCGCGCTCTTCGACACCCGCCTCGCCGAGGTCGGCGCCGCCGGGCTGCTGCACGACATGGAACTGCCCATCGCCGCCCTGCTGGCCCGGATGGAGCGCTACGGCATCGCCGCCGACCGCGAATGGCTCACCGGCCTGGAGGCCCAGTTCGCCACCGAGATCCAGCGCGTCGTCGAAGAGGCCCACGCCGCCGCCGGGCACGAGTTCAACCTCGGCTCGCCCAAGCAGCTCCAGGAGATCCTCTTCGGCGAACTCGCCCTCCCCAAGACCAAGAAGATCAAGACCGGCTACACCACCGACGCCGACGCGCTCACCTGGCTCGCCACCCAGACCGACAACGAACTGCCGGTCATCCTGCTGCGCCACCGCGACCAGGCCAAGCTGCGCACCACCGTCGAGGGCCTGCTCAAGACCGTCTCGCCCAAGGGCCGGATCCACACCACCTTCAACCAGATGGTCGCCGCCACCGGCCGGCTCTCCTCGCAGGACCCGAACCTGCAGAACATCCCGGTCCGCACCGAGGAAGGCCGGGCGATCCGCCGCGCCTTCGTCGTCGGCGAGGGCTACGAGTCGCTGCTCACCGCCGACTACTCGCAGATCGAGCTGCGCATCATGGCGCACCTCTCCGAGGACGAGGCCCTGATCGAGGCCTTCGCCTCCGGCGAGGACCTCCACAACACCGTCGCCTCCCAGGTCTTCGAGGTGCCGCGCGCCGACGTCGACGCCGAGATGCGCCGCAAGATCAAGGCCATGTCCTACGGCCTGGCGTACGGCCTGTCCGCGTACGGGCTCTCGCAGCAGCTCGGCATCAAGCCGGCCGAGGCCCAGGGCCTGATGGACACCTACTTCGAACGCTTCGGCGGCGTGCGCGACTACCTGCGCCGGGTCGTCGACGAGGCCCGGGCGACGGGCTACACCGAGACGCTGCTCGGCCGCCGCCGCTACCTGCCGGACCTCAACAGCGACAACCGCCAGCGCCGCGAGATGGCCGAGCGGATGGCCCTCAACGCCCCGATCCAGGGCTCGGCCGCCGACATCGTCAAGATCGCCATGCTCCGGGTGGACGAGGCGCTGCGCGCGGCCGGCCTCACCTCCCGGATGCTGCTCCAGGTGCACGACGAAATCGTGCTGGAACTGGCACCGGGCGAGCGCGAGCAGGTCGAGGCCGTCGTCCGCGAGCAGATGGCGGGCGCCTACCCGCTGCGCGCCCCGCTCGACGTCTCCGTCGGCGTCGGCCCGAACTGGGAGGCCGCGGCGCACTGACGCGGACTTTCCAGCCGGCGGCGGGCCCGGGCGCGTGGAGCGTCCGGGCCCGCCCTGCTATCGAGGGAGGCACAGGCATGGCAGCCGTCATCGACAAGGTGGCCTGGATCCACATCGCAGGCGGAAAGGTCCTGAGCACGCGTTCCCGCGGCAAGGACACCTACTACCTGCCGGGCGGCAAGCGGGAGCCCGGGGAGAGCGACCCCGACACCCTGGTGCGGGAGATCGGCGAGGAACTCACGGCCGCCATCGCACCGGATTCCGCGGCCCTCCTGGGCGTCTTCGAAGCTCAGGCCCACGGCCACCCGGACGGCGTCGTGGTCCGGATGACCTGCTACACCGCCGCGTACGAGGGGCGTCTGGAGGCGAGCAGTGAGATCGAGGAGGTGGTCTGGCTCACGTACGGCGAAAGGCATCGCACGTCGCCTGTCGACCGGATCGTCTTCGACCACCTCCATGCGGCGGGCCTGCTGCACTGACGTCAGGCAGGGGCGATGAAGGTCGACTTCCCGCGCGCGGTGGCGCGGGGTGCAGGTCTGGGACGGCGGAGCCGGCGCACTACGGAGTCCCCGGAAGCCCGTGCGATGGCTCAGGGCGGCCGGTTCAGACCGGCAGGTCCCAGCCCGGGCCGTCCTCGCTGCCGAGCCAGACTCGCTGGCCCGCCGCCGAGACCGTGATGCCGAAGGCGTCCTGGTGCGGTTCACCTGCGCCCTGCCATGCCTCGATGGCGGTTTCCACTCGGTCCCACAGGCGGAGCGGTCCGCGCTGGACCACCGTCCATCCGCCTTCGGGGGCGGGCATGGTCCGGGCCTGCGATCCGGTGGCCACGTCCGACAGGATCTGTTGCCCTGCGGCTCCCATCCGTTCGGCCGAGGGCGCCGCGAGCTGCGCGACCCAACTCCCGGTCCACGTATCGAGCTTCGCGGGATCGATCCGGCTGGCGCGCTCCTCCCCGGGGAGCAAGGTCAGTCTTGGGCGGGGCGGCCGGTCGTGCGGCCGGGCGATCATGAAGCTGGTGTAGCCCGGCAGGAACCGGCCGGCGGCCTCGCCGGGCCCGTTGACGTCGAGCAGTGCCAGGGCGTTGGCGCAACTCCACCCGGACAGGGTGACCAGGATCCGGCCGCCGGGCTTCACCTGGCGAAGCCAGGCCATCGGCAGGTACCGGACCGAGCACGTTGCGATCAGCCGGTCGAAGGTGCCGCCGTCCGGATCCCCGCCGAGACCGTCGCCGGTGATCAGACGCGGGGCGCAGCCGGTGGCCTGGAGTGCGGTGGCGGCGCGTGCGGCTACCTGGGGGTCGTACTCGATGCTGGTGACGTTCCCCTCGCCGAGGCGGTGTGCACCGAGGGCGGTCGAGTAGCCGGTCCCGGTGCCGACTTCGAGTACCCGGTGACCGACGTCCGCACCGAGCTGCTGCCACATGCCCAGCACGAGCGAGGGCAGGGTGGAGGACGACGTCGGCGTGCCGGTCACCGACTGCTCTCCGGCGTCTTCGGGCCGTGTGCGGCCGTCGAGTTGGGTGATTCGGGTCTGGTCGGCGTAGATCCCTTCCAGCCACCCGGGGTCACCGCGGCGCACGCTTCGATAGCTGGTCGGGGTGCTGCCCTCGACCGGAACGAAGTAGCCGCCGACGAACAGTTCGCGCGGTACTGCGGCCGCGGCCTCCGTCCACGCGGGATCGGTGAGCGTGCCGTTGTCGGTGAGCTGCTCGACCAGGGCGGCGCGCAGGATGTCGGATGTGGTCACTCGTCGTGGACCCTTTCCAGTTGGTCGGCGATTGCGAGCGCAATCCCGTCGGTGATCCCGGCCGGCTGCCACGCCCATTGCCCATTGGGGTTGCACTCCAGGAAGTACCACGTGCCGTTTGCCGTGACGGCGAAATCGAAGGCGCCGAAGGCCAGCCGGAAGGTGGCGAGGTAGTGGGCGACGGACTCGGCAACCGGCGCGGGGACGTCGATCGGGGTGCAGCGCATCCGGTCCTGTCGGTGCCGCCAGTCGAGATCAGGGCTGTCGATGCGGGCGGTGAACAGCCGGTCTCCGACCGCGGTCACCCGGGTGTCGAACACCTTGGAGACCCTGGCTTGGAACATGTGCGGACACGCTGTCACGGCCTCGGTGATCTCCTGGCTGCGGACCTCGCTCACCCATACGGCCTGAGCCTGTCCGCGGGCCGAGTACGGGGTGTTCCACACCGGCTTGTAGACCGTGCCACCGGCGTGGGCAGTGAACTCCCGCGCCTCGTGCTCGTTGTTGGTGATCAGCGTGTCGGGCACGTGGAATCCGCAGTGCTGTGCGGCGGAGAGCTGAGCCGGCTTGTACTCCGCCGCCCGGTTGTGCCAGGGATGGTTCACGTAGCGCGCCCCGGGAAGTGACGCCAGGATGCCGCCCGCCCCCCAGAACCCTTGCGAGGCAGCGAACCGGCGGTCCTGGCCGTCAAGATCCGGCGGTCCCGCGTAGGGCGAGGGCCTGCGAACCCAGACGGACCGAACAGCTGTGAGGTCCAGTTCACGGCTCGACGTGCGGAGGGCGCCCCGCTGACTGCCCGTGCGGTACGTGGCGGTCAGCGAGGCACCCTCATGCAGGTCGGTGCCGGGATCGAGACGCACCACCGGAACTCGGCGTTCGGCGAGTACCCGAAGTACCGCATCCGCTGTCACATCGGAGGAGTTGGTCAGCACCAGCACCGACCTGCTTCGGTTGTCCATCAGCCGGAACTCTGGTCCTGGTCGTAGGACTCGGTCACGTCGCTGTCCGTGGCCCCGCCCGGCGAGGCCCCGTCACCCGGGCTCGTGTGGGTGGGCGTGACACCGCTGGTGCTGGTGCCGTGGCTCCCCAGCTCGACCGTTCGGCCGTTCTCGTCGACGATGACGGCGATCTGCGACTTGGGGTCGATCACCGGCGTGAACGCCGGGAGCGTGGCAGTGGCCGGGTAGGGCCCCATCCTGCCGATGCCCCACGGTTTGGGCGTCTGCGTCATGCGTCCTCCTCGTGTCGATGGGTCTGGATCACTTCAACAACCCTGTCGCTGAGCAGGGTTGTTACAACCCCGCCCCAGCAGGGACGGGAGCTTCGGGAGCGGCCGGATGAACCGGGCGTGTTGCGTAGGAAGTCGGTGGAGTCGACTTCTGCTGCTTGGCGGCTTGGGTGCGGCAGTGGGTGAGGGCGTAGGTGAGGCGGGGGTCGGGGTTGGGGGTGGTGGTGAGGAGTTCGCCGGCGGTGGTGAGGGTGGTCCAGTAGCGGGCGGGGTCGCCGGTGCGGGGGAGGGTGTGGGTGGAGGTGAGGGAGAGGTAGGCGGTGGTGAGGTTGCCCGTGGTGAACCAGCGGTGGAGGCCGTGGCGGTGGCCGGGGCGGAGGCTGCCATGGGCGTCGATGGCGGTGAGGAGGTGGTCGACGACGGCGAGTTCGGTGTCGGTGAGGGACTTGGGGACGTCGAAGACGCCGAGGGCTTCGAGGAGTTCGCCGGTGTCGGTCGCGGTGTCCGGGTGGTGGTCGGCGAGGAGGGCGTCGTAGCAGTCGTTGAGGCGGCGGCCGGTCTCCGCGAGGGGGATGGTGAGGGCGAGGCAGACGGCGCGGGCGGAGGGGAGGGGCTCGCGGGTGCGGCGGGCGAGGAGGGCGTAGGTGTCGGCGGGGGTGCGACCGCGGGAGAGGGCGTGCCGGGCCAGGGTGATGAGGTGCATGGGGGCGGGCTTTCAGGCGGTGGCGAGAGCGAGGGCGGGAGCGGGCGCGGGGGCGACGAGGACCCAGACGAACTTGCCGATGCCGCCGGGCCGGGACGAGCAGCCCCAGCGTTCGGCGAGCTCGTTGACGAGGAAGAGCCCGCGCCCGCGCTCCTCGGAGGGCGCGGCGGTGCGGAGGGACGGGCGGCCGCTGCCGGCGTCGTGGACTTCGAGGCGCAGGCGAGAGTTGACGAGGGTGAAGCGGACTTCGATGCGACGGTCGTCGGGGGCGTCGGAGTGCTGGACGGCGTTGGCGAAGAGCTCGCCGAGGAGCAGTTCGGCGGTGTCGCGGTAGCGGTCGCCGGAGGGCAGCCCGGAGAGGTACGCGCGGAGCAAGTACCGGGCCAAGGGCGTGGATTCGATGCGGGAGTCGAGCCGGGCGGCGAACGCGCGGGGCCGGCGGGAGGAGAGCATGGGGATACCTCGGAAGGGGCGTGGGAATGGGGGAGCGCCGTGGGCTGGGCGCGCTTGAGGTGACCTCGCTCTGATGCCGGGAGCGATGCCATGAATGAAGTCGGCACCCTCTCTACGGGCGAATCAGAGGCCTTTGGGCGCCAGTGGGAGTGGGGGCTGTGGGAACGTGACCGGGACACCCGGGCCGGTGGCCCGGGGGCCGGTCCGTCTCGGCTGCCACGCGCGCCGACGCGTTCCCGAGGAACGGCGCTGGCAAGATCGGCAAGGGTCTCTCACATTGGGGTCGGTGTTATGGGTGTCACGCTGGGCGTGGTGGTGCTGACGATGGGAGACCGGCCTGCGGAGCTGGCGGCGCTGTTGGACTCGGTGCGGGCCCAGGACGGTGGCGGCAGTGGCGTGCGGACGGTGGTGCTCGAGCAGGGCGTGGAGCTGCCCGAACTGCCCGACTGGGTGGACGCCGTGGAACTGCCCGAGAATCTCGGCATCCCCGGGGGCCGCAGCGCGGGCGTCGAACGACTGCGCGAACTGGGCGGCACGGACCTGGTGGTCGTCCTGGACGACGACGGCCTGCTGCCCCGCACCGACACCTTCCGGCTGGTCCGGGAGGCCTTCGTGCGGGACCCGGGGCTCGGGATCGTGTCTTTCCGTATCGCGGACGAGACCGGGTTCACCCAGCGCCGGCACGTTCCCCGCCTCGGTGCGTCGGACCCTCTGTTGTCCGGGGAGGTCACCACCTTCCTGGGCGGCGGCCATGCCATCCGGATGAGTGTGATCGACCAGGTCGGCATGTTCCCCGCCGAGTTCTTCTACGCCCACGAGGAGACCGACTTCGCCTGGCGCGCCCTGGACGCGGGCTGGCGCATCGACTACCGCGCCGACATGGTGCTCCAGCACCCCCGCACCGACCCGGCCCGGCATGCCACCTACTACCGGCTGACGGCCCGCAACCGGGTCTGGCTGGCCAAGCGCCACTTGCCCGCCATCCTGGTGCCGGTCTACCTCACCTCCTGGGCGGCGTACACGGTGGTCCGCCGTCCACCGCTGTCCGGTCTCAAGGCGTGGTGGTCCGGCTTCTTCGAGGGCGTGCGCACGCCGTGTCCGCCGCGTCGGCCGATGCGGTGGAAAACGGCATGGCGGATGGCGAAGTTGGGTCGGCCGCCGGTGTTCTGACAGATGGCCCGGCACGGCCAGGGCCAGATGGAGGACGGCGTCGACGACGCGCTGTACGTCCGTGCTGGTTTTGAGCATGGGGGAGTGCCTCAGGGGAGGGACGGGTCGGTCGGCAGGCGGTATCAGGCGGTGCGCGGGTTGCCGCCGAACGAGGAGCGGAAGGCGGCAAATCCAGCGGCGGCGTCCGCGAGGGCTCGGCGGCGAGCGAGGTCGGCCGAGGTTCGGCGCGGCGGGTGCCTGTTGCCGTGGTCCGCGGTGGTGCTGTAGGGGACGGGGTGGGCGGTGACGAGGAAGCCGCCCTGGTCGCTGAGGGCAGTGGGGAGGCGCTCGCAGGTCCCGCCCCGGACGGCCTGGCTGGTGGACACCATGTCGTAGGTCCAGGTGACCACGCCATGGATCGCGCGGCTGTTCAGGGCGTCGGCGATGGCCTGCCAGCCCGGCCGCTGGCCGAGCGGGTGTGTGGGGTTGCCGTCCGCCCGGGCGAGGGCGACCGTCCAGTCGCGGGCCTCGGCGAAGGCGCGGGTGAGATTGACGAGGATGAGGGCGGTGCTCTCATCACCGGTCGCGATGTACAGGGCGACCGTCACGCGACGGATGGGCGACCAGCCAGATTGAGTCGGCGTCATGATGCCAAGGCTGCCGCCGAGTCAGGCCATCGTGAACGTGCGGTGCGTGCCACTTCCAGAAGTAATACCGGCTCCGTGTGATACGGCTCGTGTCAGTCTGATCTCAGTGAGTGAACAGGCTGATACCGAGGATGCCGCCGAGCTTCCGCACGCGGGTGGTGCTGGCGTGACCGGCGCGCTGCATGATCGCCCCCGGAAGGGCCTGGTGACGGGCCCAGTCGGGCTGTGCGCTGCACACCTGGAGGAGGGTGTCCAGAGCTGCGTCGTACTGTCGGGTGTCGGCCTGGGCGAGAGCGATGTCCAGGGCGAGCCGGTTGCGGGCGGCCTGCGGCAGCGGGGACAGGTCGCCGAGGTTGCGGGCGAGCGTCAGGGCCTTGCCGGGGTCGCCCATGACGGTGTGGATGCCGATGGCTTGCGCGGTGACCGTGGTCGGCCCGAAGCTGGTGCCGTTGATCATCGCATCGCGGCCCATCCGCGCTGCCACCGCGTGTCCCTGGGAGAGCAGGTCGCGGGCCCGGTCGCCGTCGCCCTTGCGGGAGGCGACGACGGCGGCGAAGGTGACGTGCCACCCGTAGGTGGCCAGCGTCTCCGGATCCCTTTCCGAGTAGCGGGGTTCGATGGATGCGAACGCGGTCTCGGCGGTGGTGGTGGCCTGGTCGAGGCGGGCGTCGCGCATGTAGATCCAGGACCGGCCGCAGTCCACCATCGCGGCCCGCAGTGGGTCTGCGGCCATCTGGACGTGGTGGCGGGCGTGGCCGATCGCCGAGTACGCGAGGTCGCGGGCACCGTGGAACTGCGCGGTGTAGGAGGCGAGTCGGTAGGCGTCGGCGAGGAGGCCGTGGGCCGCGCACCGCTCGCCGTCCGGGGCGGAGCGCAGGAGGGCGGCGGCCTCGGTGATGGCCGGGGCGGCGAGGCTGCCGGCCCGGGTGTAGTCCCCCGCCCGGTAGTCCGCCCAGGCCCGCGCCAGATCGGCCCGCAGTCCTGCGGCGTCCGGCGGTTCCACATCGGTCCCGACCCCTGCGGCGGTGTCGTGCACGGTGCGGGACAGCCCTCGCAGCATCGCCCTGTCACCGATCAGCGAAGCCCTTCGGGGTGCCTGCTGCCCGAGGATCACCGACACGTCCGCATGCAGTGCGGCGGACAGCTTGAGCAGCGACGGCAGACCGATACTGCCGCCCTCCTTCTCGGCCTTGCGAACCGTCGGAACGGATACCCCGGCGGCCTCGGCGAGTTCTTCCTGGGTCATGCCTGCCCGCAGCATCTTGATGCGCTGGCCGGTGGAGTAGTCGGACCACTGCGTCATGGGAGCCTCCGAAGGTGAGCGGCCTCAGAACGGACCGTACCCCCGCCACTCCGCTCCCGGTGCCGGAACGACCTGGCTGTCAGCCGTGTTGGCGGCAGCTCAGAGAGTGCCTGGGCTTCGAGGACAGTAGTGATGCCGAGCGCTTCGACGGCAACATGATCGTGACGCTGCCGCTGCTCGTCGGGATCGGTCGCGACGCCTGGATGGCGCATCTACGGTGAGCCCAGGACGACGGTGTGTCCGATCGCTGTGGTCGACGAGGCCGCCTCGCCACTCGCCATAGTCCTTCAGGGCTCTATCCTCCTGCACATGAGCAACGGTGCCGGGAAGACGCCGCTCCACTCGGTGTCCGTCGCCGGAGTGGTGGTGCGTGAGGACGGCTGCGTGCTGGCGATTCGCCGGGCTGACAACGGAACTTGGGAACCCCCGGGTGGCGTGCTGGAACTGGGCGAGGCCATCGAGGACGGCGTGCGCCGCGAGGTCTACGAGGAGACCGGGATCAAGGTCGGCGTGGAGCGGCTGACCGGCGTCTACAAGAACGTGAGCCGAGGGATCGTCGCCCTCGTCCTTCGTTGTCGACCGGAGAGCGAGGCGACGCGGCTCTCGGAGGAGTCGGTCGAGGTCGCTTGGCTCTCGCCGGCAGAGGTCTCCGAACGCATGGCCGAGGTCTATGCCGTACGCGTCTTGGACGGGCTTCGGAACGACGCTGTGCCGAGCGTCCGGGCCCATGACGGTCGGCACCTGCTGTGACAAGCCAGGCGGCGGAGGTGGTGGACGATGTCCAGGTGTGTCTTCGAGGGCGCCCCGGACGCTCCCGCGGCGGGCTCACTGGTCCCGGCCGCCATGTGAAGGCTCAGAGCACGGCAGGGAATCCCAGCAGAGCTGCGATGTGGGCGGCGTTGCCAGGTGTGCCGTCGGCGAGGACGGTGGTGATGCCGAGGGCTTCGGCCGGGGCCAGGTTCCTCGGCTGGTCGTCTACGAAGACACATGCCTCGCCCGGCAGTTCAAGTCGGTCCAGGGTGAGCTGGTAGATCGCCGGATCGGGTTTGGCGATGCCCTCCCGCTCGGAGATCACCGTCACGTCGAACAACTCCCAGACACCCAGGGCCTCGTACGGGTCGTACGGGTCCAGGCCGAAGGAGTTGGACAGCAGCGCGACCTTGAGGCCGGCCCGCCGGGCCGAGCGGGCGAGCGCGATCATGTCGTCGGCGGGCCGGACGCCCGACCATGCCCGGCCCATCAGGTTCTCGTGCTCCGGCACGCCGAGGATGGGAGCCACCCGCCGGTTCCACTCCGCCTGGCTCAGCCGTCCGGCTTCGAGCTCGGTGTACAGGCGGCCGGCTTCCGGTTCGGAACCGAGCGTCTGCCGCCACGCCCCGGCGTCGAGGCCCTGGGCGAGGCACCACTCTCCGTGCGCGGGCCCGGCATTGGCGGTCAGTACGCCCACGAAGTCCAGGATCAGGGCTGCGAAGGGGAGTCCGGCCTCGCCGGGGTGGGTGGCGGTCGGGGCGGTCAGGGCCATGGCGTCCTTTCCTGTCACTTCCGGGCGTTGAGGCGGCGGGTGGGTTCGGCTGTGGTCGGGTCCTCGGGCCAGGGGTGGCGGGGGTAGCGGCCCCTGAGGTCCGCTCGGACGGCGCGGTAGCCCTCGCGCCAGAAGGACTCCAGGTCACCGGTGACGGCGGCGGGGCGGCCGGCGGGGGAGAGCAGGTGGATGGTCAGAGGGATTCTTCCGCCGGCCAGGGTGGGGGTCTTGGTCCAGCCGAAGAGTTCTTGCAACTTGACTGCCAGCACTGGGCGTTCGGTCGTGTAGTCGACTCGTATCTTCGATCCGCTGGGCACCGTGATGCGCTCGGGGGCCAGCTCGTCCAGCCGTCCGGCCTCTCCGCTTGCCCAGGGGAGGAGGCGTTGGAGGGCGGACGTCGTGTCGATCCTCGCGAGGTCGGTGCGGCGGCGGGCGCGGGACAACTCGGGCTCCAGCCACTCGTCGGCGCGCGTGAGGAGGGCCTCGTCGCTGACGTCGGGCCAGGGGGCGCCGATGGCGCTGTGGAGGAAGGCGAGGCGCTCGCGGAGGCCGGGGCGGAACGTCAGCAGGGTGCTGACGCCCTCGCGGCCGAGGCCTTCGAGGAGGGCGGCGCGGACGAGGGACCGGTCGGGCCGGTCGAGCGGCTTCTCGGCCAGCTCGATGGCGCCCAGCGACTCCACCCGGCGGGAGACGACCTCGCCCCGCCGGGTGTCCCAGTGGACCTCCTCGCGCGAGGTGACCAGCGCCGCTCCGGCGGTCAGGGCGGTGGCCTCGTCCAGTGCCGCCGCGTGCAGGATGCGCGCCGAGTGCGACCCCGCCGGGCGGTCGGCGACCGCGACGGCGAGCCAGGGCAGGGCGCCGAGCGCCGTGCCGGGGGCGAGTTCGGCGGCGGTGCCGCTGGCCATCAGGTACGGGCTGCGCTCGCCGGGGGCGGGCCGTTCGACGCGGGCGCGGGCGATCCGCTCCGGGAAGGCGAGGGCGACGACCAGCCCGGCAGCGGCCGAGTCCGGCAGGTCGGTGGCGGGCTCGTCGGAGGTGGCGCGCAGCAGGCGGCGGACTTCGTCGCGCCAGCGGCCGGCGTACGGGTCCTTGGCGGAGCGTACGGTCCGCCAGACCGCGCCGAGGTCGTCGCCGAGCGCCCGCGGCGGCTCCTCGGACAGCAGCGCCACGACCTCGGCGGCCCGCCGCGCCCCGACCGCGGCCGCCCCGTCGACGAGTGCGCGGCCGAGTCGGGGGTGCAGCCCCGTGCGGGCGAGGCGCACCCCGCGCGGCGTGGCCCGGCCGTCCGCCGAGACCGCACCGAGGGCCTGGAGGGTCTGCCGGGCGGCGGCCATCGCGCCCGCCGGTGGCGCGTCGGGCAGGGCGAGGCCGGTGGCGTCCGGGTCGCCCCAGCAGGCGGCCTGGAGGGCGAAGGGAGTGAGGTCGGCGAGCGCGATCTCCGGGGTGGGGAAGCGGGCGGCGAGGGCGTCCTCGGCCTCGTTCCAGCAGCGGTAGACGGTGCCGGGGGCCTCGCGGCCGGCGCGGCCGGCGCGTTGGCGGGCGGCGGCGAGGGAGGCCCGGACGGTGACGAGTCCGGCGAGGCCGCGGGCGTGGTCGGTGCGGGGTTCGCGGGCGAGTCCGGCGTCGATCACGATGCGTACGCCCGGCACGGTGAGCGAGGATTCGGCGACGGCGGTGGCGAGCACGACCCGGCGGCGCTCCCCGGGGGAGAGGGCCGCGTCCTGGACGGCCTGCGGGGCGCGGCCGTGCAACTGGAGCACCTCGGCGTCCACGTCTCCCAGTGCCCCGGCCACCCGGGCGATCTCGCCGACGCCGGGCAGGAAGCAGAGCACGTCCCCGTCCCGCTCGCCCAGCGCACGCCGTACGACCGCCGCGACGTGGTCGAGCAGTGCCGGGTCCACCCGGGTGCCGTGTGCGGGCCGGACGGCCCGGGGCGGCGGGGCCCACCGGACCTCGACCGGGTGGGAGGTCCCGTGCGCCTCCACCACCGGGGCGCCGCCGAGGAGTTCGGCCCAGGCCTCGGTGTCGGAGGTGGCGGAGGCGCAGAGCAGCCGGAGTTCGGGCCGCAGCGCCGCCCGGACGTCCAGCAGGAAGGCGAGCGCGGTGTCGGCGTCGAGGTGCCGTTCGTGGCACTCGTCCAGCACCACCACGTCCACGCCGGGCAACTCCTGGTCTCGCTGCAGCCGTTGCAGCAGCACGCCGGTGGTGACCACCTCGACGACGGTGTCCGGCCCGGTGCGGCGCTCGCCGCGCACCGTGTACCCGACCTCGCGGCCCACGGACGAGCCGAGCAGCCAGGCCATCCGCCGGGCGGCGGCCCGTACGGCGAGCCGGCGCGGTTCGGCGACCAGGACCCGCCGTACGGGCCGGCCGTCGTCGAGCAGTCCGGCCAGGGCGAGCGGCACCAGGGTGGTCTTGCCGGTGCCGGGCGGCGCGGCGAGGACGGCGGTGCCGTGCCCGTCCAGTGCCTCGTGGAGGGCGGGCAGGGCGGTGCGGACGGGCAGGTCGCGCCAGGCGGGGTTCACCGGCGGGTCAGCCCCGCTCGGTGACGAAGATCGCCGTGCCGGGGATCAGCCGCCCGCGCAGCGGGGACCAGCCGCCCCACTCCTGCTCCAGTCCGGCCGGCCACTCGGGTTCGACCAGGTCCACCAGGCGGAAGCCGGCGGCGACGAGTTCGCGGACCCGGTCGCCGAGGGTGCGGTGGTGCTCGACGTAGGTGGCGCGGCCCCGCTCGTCCTGTTCGACGTACGGGGTGCGGTCGAAGTAGGAGGCGGTGGCGGTGAGGCCCTCGACGCCGGGCTCGTCCGGGAAGGCCCAGCGGATCGGGTGGGTGACCGAGAAGACCCAGCGCCCGCCCGGCCGCAGCACCCGGTGCACCTCGCGCATCAGGGCGGCGGTGTCGGCGCTGAACGGGACGGCGCCGTAGGCGGAGCAGGCGAGGTCGAAGGAGGCGTCGGCGAAGGGCAGGACGGCGGCGTCGGCCTGGACGACGGGGACGGGCGCGGCGCCGCGGCCGAGGTCGATCCGGCGGGAGTGCTGGAGCTGGCGGTAGGAGATGTCCAGGGCGACCGGGCGGGCGCCCCGGGCGGCCAGCCAGCGGGAGCACTGGGCGGCGCCGGCGCCGATCTCCAGCACGTCGCGGCCGGCCACGTCGCCGAGCAGCCGGGCGTCGGCCTCGTCGAGGCCCTCGGGGCACCAGGTGAAGCGGTCGTCGCCGAGGAATTCGCCGTGCTCGTCCTGGTACTCGTCGGCGTTGCGGTCCCACCAGTGGCGGCTGGCCCGGCTGCTCTCCCCGGTGCCGGCCTCCCGGCGGAGGGCGTCGTCGCCGTCCTCCTCCTCGACCCGCGCGGGGGAGGTGTCAAGATCGTGCAGGTCCGACTGGGGGGTGGTGGCCACGGTGACAATGCCCATCGCGTAGGGTATGGAGTGCGGAAGCGCCGCTGCCGAGAACCGGTCCTGTGAGGGTCCGGGTCCTGGCGGTGGCATCCGGGGACAGGGCCCCTTTCGGGCGCCGCCGCGAGGCGCGCATCCGGAGGATATGGCCTGATCCGTACCGGGCTCCACCGTCTTGCCGTCCTTCGGCATTGACCGTGCCTGGCCGTCCCCGTATGCTACAAGTTGCGCTGCGGGCCTGCGCGCCTCGGACGGAGCAGGTCGCGCTCGCATCTGTCGAAGACCCCACGGTCGCAAGACGGACGCCGGTTCTCGTTGAACGGGAATTTCGGTGCGCCGTGTTCTTGGCTGTCCGGCTTTCGGTGGGAGCGATACGGGCCCTCCGCGTGGCATTACCTACGACTTTCATGTCCGTACCGGAGCCCTTTTCCTAATGACGAGCCCCACCGACTCCTCCCTCAGCACCACCCCGCAGGTCGCGGTCAACGACATCGGCGACGCCGAGGCGTTCCTCGCCGCCATCGACGAGACCATCAAGTACTTCAACGATGGCGACATCGTCGAGGGCGTCATCGTGAAGGTCGACCGTGACGAGGTCCTCCTCGACATCGGTTACAAGACCGAGGGCGTCATCCCGTCCCGCGAGCTCTCGATCAAGCACGACGTTGACCCGCACGAGGTCGTCGCCGTCGGTGACAACATCGAGGCCCTGGTTCTCCAGAAGGAGGACAAGGAGGGTCGTCTCATCCTGTCCAAGAAGCGCGCTCAGTACGAGCGTGCCTGGGGCACGATCGAGAAGATCAAGGAAGAGGACGGCATCGTCACCGGTACCGTCATCGAGGTCGTCAAGGGTGGTCTCATCCTCGACATCGGCCTCCGTGGCTTCCTCCCGGCCTCGCTCGTCGAGATGCGTCGTGTCCGCGACCTCCAGCCCTACGTGGGCAAGGAGCTCGAGGCCAAGATCATCGAGCTGGACAAGAACCGCAACAACGTGGTCCTGTCCCGCCGTGCCTGGCTGGAGCAGACCCAGAGCGAGGTCCGCCAGACCTTCCTCACCACCCTGCAGAAGGGCCAGGTGCGCTCCGGCGTCGTCTCCTCGATCGTCAACTTCGGTGCCTTCGTGGACCTGGGTGGCGTCGACGGCCTGGTGCACGTCTCCGAGCTGTCCTGGAAGCACATCGACCACCCGTCCGAGGTTGTCGAGGTCGGCCAGGAGGTCACCGTCGAGGTTCTCGACGTTGACATGGACCGCGAGCGCGTCTCCCTGTCGCTGAAGGCGACCCAGGAGGACCCGTGGCAGCAGTTCGCCCGTACCCACCAGATCGGCCAGGTCGTTCCGGGTAAGGTCACCAAGCTGGTTCCGTTCGGTGCGTTCGTCCGCGTGGACGAGGGCATCGAGGGTCTGGTCCACATCTCCGAGCTGGCCGAGCGCCACGTCGAGATCCCGGAGCAGGTCGTCCAGGTCGGCGACGAGATCTTCGTCAAGGTCATCGACATCGACCTCGAGCGTCGCCGCATCAGCCTGTCGCTCAAGCAGGCCAACGAGGCCCTGGGTGCCAACCCGGCCGAGGTCGAGTTCGACCCGACCCTGTACGGCATGGCCGCCTCGTACGACGACCAGGGCAACTACATCTACCCGGAGGGCTTCGACCCCGAGGCGAACGACTGGCTGGCCGGCTTCGAGAAGCAGCGTGAGGAGTGGGAGCGCCAGTACGCCGAGGCGCAGTCCCGCTTCGAGCAGCACCAGGCCCAGGTCATCAAGAGCCGCGAGGCCGACGCCCAGGCTGCCGAGGAGGGTGGCGACGCCGTCGCCGCCGCCGCCGGTGGCTCCTACTCGTCCAGCAGCGACGAGGGCTCGGGCGCCCTGGCCTCCGACGAGGCCCTGGCCGCTCTGCGCGAGAAGCTGGCCGGTGGCCAGAGCTGAGGCTCTCGCTTCCCGCTAGCCGATAGCTAGACGGTGGGCCCCACCCGGATCTCCGGGTGGGGCCCATGTCGTTGTCGCGGGGCCGCTCCGTTTCGTCCGACGGGGCCGGCCCTGTTTCGTTTTTCGCGATGATTTATACCGCCCCGACTTATGTGTGTTTTATGTGAAGGAAAGTGTGAGATGGGGCTCATTGCCCGTCTATAGGCCGGAGTTCGGGTTGCCCCTAGATTGAGGGGAGCTGCCCGAAAGGCTCCTCATGCGCAACCCCACTTCCGCCGCCCCCACCGCCGTGGTCGGCGGCCGGCTCGCGGCCCTCGGCCGGTTCTGCTTCCGCCACCGCCGCTGGGTGCTCGGCCTGTGGGCCGTCGTCCTGGTGGTCGGCGTCCTGATCGGCGGCCGGGTCTTCGAGGGCTCGGTGGCCGGGGCCTCCTCCGCCAGCGCCGAGGCCGACCGGGGCGGTGCGGTGATCGCCGCGGCCGACCCGGCCAAGGGCACCGTCACCGCGGTGGTGGACGGCCGGCCGGTGGACGATCCGGGGGTGAGGGCCGCCGTCGAGCGGGCCACCGCCGAGATCGCCGCCCTGCCCGGGGTCTCCTCCGCCGCCGACGCGTACGGCTCCGGCCCGGCACCGGCCGCGCTGCGCTCCGCCGACGGGACGGCGAGCCTGATCAGCGTCCGGATGGCCGACACCGCGAGCACCGCCCAGACCGACGCCGTCACCGCGCGGCTCGCCGCGCTGGAGGGGGCGGGCGGCGCCCACGTCACGGTCGGCGGGGACCTGGTGCTCCAGCAGGAGGTCAAGCGGCAGACCGAGAAGGACACCCGGTTCGGCGAGCTGGTGACGCTTCCGGTCACGCTGATCGTCATGGTGCTGGTCTTCGGCGGGCTGGCGGCGGCCTCGCTGCCGGCGATCGGGGCGGTCGCCTCGGTGGGCGGCGCGCTGCTGGCCATGTTCGGTTTCAGCCGGATCATGGACATCGACACCAGTGTGCTGCCGATCGCCACGGTGCTGGGGCTCGGACTCTCGATCGACTACGCCCTGCTCATGGTGAATCGTTTCCGTGAGGAACGCGGCCAGGGCGCGGGCATCGCCGCCGCCGTCGAGCGGACCGCGGCGACCGCCGGACGCACCGTGGCCTTCTCCGGGCTGACGGTGGCCGTCGCGCTCTCCGGCCTGTTCGTCTTCACCAGCCCGGTGCTCGGCGCGGTGGCCGCGGCCGGGGTGAGCGTGGTGGTGATCGCCGTCGCCGCCGCGCTGACCCTGATCCCCGCCCTGCTGGGCTTCGCCGGAGCGCGGATCAAGGCGCCGGCCGCGCCCGTGGCGGACGAGGGGTTCTTCAGTCGGACCGTGCGCCGGGTGCGCAAGCGGGCGGTGGCGGTCACCCTCGCCTCGGTGGCGCTGCTGATGGCGGCCGGGGCGCCGTTCCTCCACGCCGACATGCGCAGCTCGGGCGCCGCGGTGCTGCCCGCCTCCTCGGCCGGGCGGCAGGTCGCCGAGGCGATCGACCAGCGCTTCCCGCAGGCCGCGGCCGCGCCGGTCACGGTGGTGGTCGAGGGCGGGGCGGCGGTGGCGCAGGCCTACGCGGACGACGTGGTCGCCAGGCTGCCCGGGGTGAGCGGGGTGCGGGCCGTGTCGCCGGTGAGCGACTCGGTCTCCACGATCGACGTGCTGGTGCACGGGGACCCGCAGGGCGCGGAGGCCAAGCGGGTGGTCGGGGAGCTGCGGGCCGACCGCGGCGGGCTGACCACCTACGTCACCGGCGGTGCCGCCTCGGTGGTGGACTTCCAGGACGAGCTGTTCTCGCGAGGGCCGTGGGCGCTCGGCCTGGTCGCGGCCGGCACGCTGGTGCTGCTCTTCCTGATGACCGGCTCGGTGGTGATGCCGGTCAAGGCGCTGCTGATGAACCTGCTCTCGCTGGGCGCCTCGCTCGGCGCGCTCACCCTGGTGTTCCAGGACGGCTGGTTCAGCGGGCTGCTCGGGTTCAGCCCGACCGGCGGGCTGGAGACGTTCATACCGGTGCTGGTCTTCGCCTTCGCCTTCGGGCTGTCGATGGACTACGAGGTGTTCCTGCTCTCCCGGATCAGGGAGCTGACCCTGCGCGGGCACGACTGCGTCCGGGCGGTGGAGCTGGGCGTGCAGCGCAGCGGTCGGATCATCACCTCGGCGGCGCTGCTGATGGTGATCGTCTTCGCCGGGTTCGCGCTCGGCGACATGCTGATGGTCAAGCAGATGGGCATCGCCCTGGCGGTCGCCGTCGCGGTGGACGCCACCCTGGTGCGGTGCCTGCTGGTGCCCGCCGCGATGAGCCTGTTCGGGGAGTTCAACTGGTGGGCGCCCGCCCCGCTGCGGCGGCTGCACCGGCGGTTCGGGCTGAGCGAGCACGTCGACCTGCCGGAGATCGAGCCGGCCGCGGCGGCGGCGATCCCGGCGCCGCGGCCGGCCGAGCCGCTGGTCGGGGCGGTGTAGCACCCCGGGCCGGCGGGCCGGCGTCGGGGCGCGACGGCCGGCGGGGTCGTCAGTGCAGCCGGCGCAGCAGTTCGACCGCCGCGCGGAGGCGGTCCTGCTCGGCCGGGTCCAGGCGGGACTCGATCGCGGTGGCGATCCGGTGCTCGCGCCGGGCGCGCTGGTCGAGCAGGGCGGTGCGGCCGGCCTCGGTGGCGGTGATCAGCAGCTTGCGCCCGTCGGTGGGGTGGGGCTGCTGGACGACCAGCCCGGCCTCGGTCATCAGCGCGACGGTGCGGGCCATCGACTGGTGGCGGACCCGCTGGAGCGCGGCGAGTTCGGCGACGGTGCAGGTGCGTCCGTCGCGGACCAGCAGGCCGAGGACGGCGGCCTGGTTCTGCGGCAGTTCGTCGGCCTCGCGCAGGGAGCGGACCAGGCTGCCGAGGGCGGCGCGCAGGTCGGCGGCGAGTTCCAGGGTGTCCGGGCGAGGGGCTTCGCTGCTCATGGGATGAGTCTACCGGGAATATGTCCAGCCTTGCTGTACAGCCTTGCTGTATGGTTTTCGGCATGCGAATCACCAAGTTCGGACACGCCTGCGTACGCGTCGAGCACGGCGGCACCACCGTCGTCGTCGATCCGGGGGCCTTCACCGACCCCGCCGCCGCCCTGGCCGGGGCGGACGCCGTCCTGATCACCCACGAGCACATGGACCACTTCGAGGAGTCCCGGCTGCGCGCCGCCCTGGAGGCGGACCCGGCGCTGCGGGTGTGGACCAACCGGGCCGTCGCCGAGCGGCTGGACGGCGTGGCGCGGCGGGTCGCCGTGGTCGGCGAGGGCGACGCCTTCGAGGTCGGCGGGCTCGGCGTCTCGGTGCACGGCGAGTGGCACGCGGAGATCCACCCGGACATCCCGCGGGTGCACAACATCGGCTTCCTCTTCGACGGCCGGCTGTTCCACCCCGGCGACGCGTTCACCGTGCCGCCGCACGCCGTGGAGACCCTGCTGCTGCCGCTGGCGGCGCCCTGGAGCAAGGCCTCCGAGGTGATCGACTACGTCCGGGAGGCCGGGCCGCGCCGGGCCGTCCCGGTGCACGAGGCGGTGCTCAGCCCGATCGGGTTCGCCGTGCAGACCCGGCTGGTCGGACCGGAGGGACCGGGCACGGGCGCGGAACTGACGCTGCTGGCGGAGGGCGAGAGCCTGGAACTGGACTGAGGCCCCCGGGGCGGCCCGCTGCTGACGTGCCCGGCGCCACGCCGGTAGCCTGACGCCATGCTGAAGATCGGACTGACGGGCGGCATCGGCGCGGGCAAGAGCGAGGTGTCCCGGCTGTTCGCCGCGCACGGCGCGGTGATCGTGGACTCCGACGTGATCGCCCGCGAGGTGGTCGCCCCCGGGACGGACGGACTGGCGGCCGTGGTCGCCGAGTTCGGACCGCGGGTGCTGCGGGAGGACGGCGCGCTGGACCGGCCCGCGCTCGGGGCGGTCGTGTTCGCCGACCCGGAGCGGCTGAAGGCGCTGAACGCGATCGTCCACCCGCTGGTGCGGGCCCGCTCCGCCGAGCTGGAGGCGGCGGCCGCGCCGGACGCCGTCGTGGTGCACGACGTGCCGCTGCTGGCCGAGAACGGGCTGGCGCCGCTGTTCGACCTGGTCGTGGTGGTGGACGCGGCGGACGAGGTGCGGGTGGACCGGCTGGTACGGCTGCGGGGCATGGCCGAGGAGGAGGCCCGGGCCCGGATGGCCGCCCAGGCCTCCCGGGAGGACCGGCTGGCGATCGCGGACCTGGTGATCGACAACGGCGGCGGCCTGGCGGAGCTGGAGGCGCGGGTGGACGCGGTCTGGGCGGAGCTGGCGCGCCGCGCCGCGGCCTGACGCCGGGCCCGGCCGGCGCGCGGCCGGGTCGTCAGCCGCGGCCGGGTCGTCAGCCTCGGGCGGGCCGTCCGGGCCGAGTGGCCGGGAAGGGTCTGGTGGAAGACCCCGGGGGAGGGGAGCATGGCGGAATGGATGATCGTTCTTCGCCCGAGCCCCAGCTCACCGGGGCGCCGGTGGTCGAACTGCTCGCGCGGTACGGCCGCGCCGAGCAGCAGGAGATCCTCGGCCCCGGGGCCGACCCGTACGGCGTCGCCTACACCGGGCTGACCTTCCGCCCCAAGGAGATCCACTTCGGCATCCGGGCCGCCGACGGCCGGCTGGTCGCCCACACCGGGCTGGTACCGCTGCCGCTCACCGCGGGCGGCACCGACCTGACCGCGATGGGCGTCGGCGGGGTCTGCGTCGCGCCCGACCGGCGGCACGGCGGCCTCGCGCAGGCCGTGGTCGGGGCCGCGCTCGACCACGCGCGCACGCTCGGCCACCGCTACGCGCTGCTGTTCTGCCGCCCGCCGCTGGCCGGGTTCTACCGGAGGCTCGGGTTCCGGGAGGTGGCGCGGGGCGTGACGGTGGAACAGCCGGAGGGACGGCTGGTGGAGATGCCGCTGCGCACCCTGTGGGCACCGCTGGCCACCGGGGCCGGATGGCCGGAGGGGCCGGTGCGGCTGCGGTCGCTGCCGATGTGACCGGGCTCCCACGGCGTCGGGGTGCGCGGGCCCGCCGCGAACCGGCCGGGGCGGGAGCGTCCGGGGGCTCGGGGCAGGGGCTCCCGGGGTTTTCGGGGGCTTTCGCGGGTCAGGCCGTCGCGGCCGGGCTGTTCGCCTGCGCGTGCGTCACGGCGGCGCCGGCCAGGGCGCGGATCATCGGGTGCGCCCGGGTGCCGTCGCCGGACAGTTCGGGCTGGAACAGCGAGGCCAGGAAGAACGGGTGGCCGGGCAGCTCCAGGATGCGCAGGTCGCCCGACCCGTCCGCACCGCTGAACCGCAGGCCGTGGGCGGTCAGCCGGTCCAGGTAGGCGGGGTCGGGGCCGTACGCGCAGTGGTAGCGCTCCAGGGTGCGGGTGGCGCCGAGGACCCGTTCGGCGAGGCTCCCCGGGGTGACCGTGACGGCCCCCTCGTGGCCGACCAGCGAACAGGACAGCGGGGCGATCACCTGGTCCGGCGCGTCCGGGTGGTCCTCGCCGTGGACGGCCCCGGCCAGACCGCAGACGTTCCGGGCGTACTCCAGCACCGCGTGCTGGAACCCGGCGCAGGTGCCGAGGAAGGGGATGCCGCGCTCGCGGGCGGTGCGCACGGCGGCCAGCGCGCCCGCCTCGCTGCGGTACGGGCTGCCGGGCAGCAGCCAGATCGCGTCGAAGCCGTCCAGGGCCCCGGGCCCGACGGCGTCCCCGGTCGGGATCCAGTAGGCGTCCAGGACGAGGTGGTCGTGCTCGGCGAGGGCGTCCAACAGGCCCGGGATCCGGGCGTGCGAGCGGACGGCCGGGGAGCGGTCGCCGACCAGGGCGACCCGCGGGTTCGGGTAGGTCATGCGGCTATCCTGACTCCGCACCCGAGATCAGCGCCAACGATGATTCCTTAAGTTTCGATCAGATCGGTTGATGACCCGCCGTGGATCCGCAGCAGCTGCGCACCTTCGTCGCCGTCGCCCGCCTCGCCTCCTTCTCGGAGGCGGCGCGGGAGCTCGGCTACACCCAGTCCGCGGTCTCCCAGCAGATCGCCGCGCTGGAGGCGGACCTCGGGATCGCGCTGCTGGTCCGCCGCCCGGTCGGCCCGACCCCGGCCGGGCAGCGGCTGCTGGAGCACGCCGCGCCGCTGCTGGTCCGGCTGGAGGCGGCGCGCGCCGACGTCGCACGCCTGGCGGGCGCGCCGAGCACCCGGCTGGTGCTCGGCGCCACTCCGCTGGCGGTCGGAGCGCTGCTGGGGCGCGTGCTCGGCGAGGTGCGCCGGGAGTATCCGAGGGTGGAGCCGGTGGTCCGCGTCCTCGCCCAGGACGCGCTGCCCACCCAGGTGGCCACCGGCGAGGTCGACCTCGCCCTGATCGACGGGGCGGCCGCGCCCAGCGACCCGCTCCCGCTGCCCGACGTCGGCCCGCTGCGCACCGTCGCCGTGACCGAGCGGCCGATCGCCGTCGCCCTGCCCGTCGGCCACCCGCTGGCCGGCCGCGGCGGCCTCGCGCTCGCGGACCTCTCCACCGCCCGCTGGCTGGACGCCCCCGACCTCACGCCGACGGCGGCCCGGCTGTGCGCGGCCGCGGGCGTCGACGGCTTCCGGCCCGCCCTCCGCTACCAGGGCACCGACCTGCACGGACTGCTCGCGCTGGTGGCGGCCGGGCACGGGCTCACCCTGCTGCCCGAGGAGGTGCTCGCGGCGGCGCCGGGGATCGGGTGCGCGACGATCGCCGAACCCCGGCTGGTGCACCGCACCGAACTCGTCCACGGCATCCTGCCGGAGGGGCCGGCGGCACTGCTGGCCCGGCTGCTGGAGGGGGCCCGGCCCTGAGGAGCCCGCCGGGGGCGCCGAATTCGCTTGCGTGGACGGCCAGGGCCGATGGAATGATCATGCGATGAGCACTGGAATCATCATCAGACGGGTGCGTGCCGAGGACTGGCAGCGGCTCAGGGACATCCGCCTGGACGCGCTGCGCGACCCGCTCGCGGCCGTGGCCTTCCTGGAGACCCACGAGCAGGCCGCCGCCCGGCCCGACGAGTTCTGGCAGGACCGCACGACCCGGGCCGCGACCGACCCGCACGTGGCGCAGTTCGTGGCGGAGGCCGAGGACGGCGAGTGGCTCGGCTCCATGACCGGGCTGGTCGAGCGGGCCGGCGGGGACGGGGCCCTGGCGGGCGACGTCGTCGAGGTGGACCAGGTGCACGTGGTCGGGGTCTACGTCCGGCCGCGGGCGCGGGGCACCGGGCTGGCACTCGACCTGCTCCGGACCGTGCAGGAGTGGGCGTGGTCGCTCGCCGAGCCCAGGGTCGAGCGGGTGCGGCTGTTCGTCCACGAGGACAACCCCCGCGCCGAGGCGATGTACCGGAAGGCCGGCTTCGAGCACACCGGCGTGGCGCTGCCGGTGCCCGGCGGCGGGGACGGCCGGGAGATCGAGCTGGCGGTCCGGCGGGGCTGACCGCCCGGCGAGAACTGCCGAGCGCGAAGCGGCGGCAGCGGTGACGGGGCGTCGGCGGTTGTGGAGGCGCGGCCACCGGGCGTTCACGTCCCGGGCCTGACGGTGGCTGCCCGAGCGGTGCTGTCATGAACACAGTCGCCCGGCGAGAGGCCGGGCCGGGACCAGGAGTGCTTCCCCCATGATGCCCCGTCACCGCCTCACCGTCGTCGCCTCGGCGGCCGCCCTCGCCGCCGCCGCCCTCGCCGCCGGCACCGCGCAGGCCGCCGCCCCGGCCCACGGCGCCACCCAGAAGGCCCCTACGCTCGCCGCGAGTTGTTCGCAGGCGTACCTGCCGCTGCCCGACCCGAACTGCACCCCCGGTGCGTACAACCCGGACGTCACCCAGGCGACCATCGGGCAGACCATCTGCGTCTCCGGCTGGACCGCCACCGTCCGCCCGCCGACCAGCTACACCAACCCGCTGAAGGTGCGGCAGATCGCGGCCTACGGCTACGCGGACACCAGCACGGCGGACTACGAGGAGGACCACCTCGTCCCGCTGGAACTCGGCGGCGCCCCGCGCGACCCGGCCAACCTGTGGCCCGAGCCCCGCTACGGCAGCCAGCCGGCGCAGAGCAAGGACTCCGTCGAGACCAAGCTCAAGAACGCGGTGTGCGGCGGCCGGGTCGGCCTCGACGACGCGCGCGGCGCGATCGCGAGCGACTGGACCACCGCGCTCGCCGTCCTGGGGCTGTGAGGCCGGCTCCCCGGAGGGCCTGAACCGCAGCGGGCACCCGCGGCGGGAACACTCCCGCCGCGGGTGCCCGCCCTTGGTGTCAGTGCCCGTCGCAGCCCGGGAGCGCCTCGCACATCGGCGCCGACATGCCGGTGCCGACGTACTTGTCCTCGGGGGCCTTCCAGGCGTCCTTGGGCTGGGCGCCGCCCTTGGTGGTCGCCCAGACGGCCAGCTCGCTGACCGCGCCGCCGTCGCCGACCACGTACTCGTGCAGCGTGACGGCGCCGCCGTCGGCCTGCGGGACCGTCAGCACCGCGGCGAAGTACGGCGCGTCCGGCGCGCTCTCGACCTTCACCGTGGCGCCGGGCGCGGACTTGGCGCAGGACTTGAGCGCCTCCGTCAGACGGGTCTGGGCCATGGCGGCGGACTGCTTGACGCCGCTGCTGCGGGTCGGGTCGCCGTGGAACAGCAGGGTCTGCTGGGCCGTCCAGCGGTCCCCGCCGAACCCGACCTCGGACCTCGCGGCGGCGGAGCCGGTGAACAGCGGCTCGTCGTCCTTGGCGACCGCGGCGTGGCACAGCTCCATGCCCTTG
Source organism: Kitasatospora sp. NPDC002543 (assembly GCF_053594915.1). Lineage (NCBI taxonomy): Bacteria > Bacillati > Actinomycetota > Actinomycetes > Kitasatosporales > Streptomycetaceae > Kitasatospora > Kitasatospora sp. NPDC002543. The sequence continues at coordinate 34,617 of NZ_JBSFWR010000046.1, forward strand.
AACTGCACCGGGCCGGTGACCGGCTTGGCGTTGGCCGACAGCGGAGTGTAGTGGTAACTCTCGTCCATCGGAATGCTCTTGGTGTCCATCCAGGCCTTGTCCGGGATGCCCTTGTCACCCCCGGAGGGCTTCTTGGGATCGGTGACGGGCGTGGTGGCGGCCGGGACGCCGGCCGAGCCGGCGCTCTGGCTGCCGCTGCCCGAACCGCAGGCGCTGAGCGCGCCCAGGCAGACGAGGGCTGCGGCGGTGGCGGTGACGACTCTCGTGGTGCGCAACTGACGGTTCCTCGGGTGTCCGGTGGCGTTGGTCGGGGTCGCGCGCACGTCGGCCGTGGGCCGCTGGTGCGCGGCGCCCTCCGTCCGACCTCGCCGCCCGGTCGACCCGTGGTCGCGGGCACGCGGCATGGCGGCTCCTCCCCTGTGCGTAGGGCCGTCGGGCTCCCAGCCCCGCTGCCCGCCCCGGGATTGAGGGCTGGTCAGGGTCGTTGCCGCGTCGACCGCGCTCGAAAACCTATGCCACCGGGCCGCCGGGAGCAAAGCCGGGTTCCGGCCGGAGGCCCGGATTCCCTTTGAGGCCGGTGGGATTGGTGGGGCCGACCCGAAAAGGGCGGGACGGCCCAGGAGGCGGTGGGCGAGGGGACGGTCAGAGGGCGGCAGTCCGCCGGAAGAGGGCTGTGAGGAGGAAGGAGGCGCCGAACAGCGCCGAGCCGGGCCCCTGGGCGGTCATCGGGCGGACCTCCAGCGGGGTGAGGTCGCGGAACAGCGAGCGCAGTTCGTCCGGCGAGTAGGCCAGCCCGCCCTCCAGCGCGCCGAGCCGGTAGAGCTCCTCGTTGGGGCGCTCGGAACCCATCGCGCCGGCCGCGAAGGCGGTGACGGCGAAGTGCCCGCCCGGCGCCAGCACCCGGTCGAGCAGCGCCAGGTAGCTGACCCGGCGGTGCGGCGGGAGGTGGTGCAGACAGCCGGAGTCGTAGACCAGGTCGTACTGGGCGTGGGGGAGTTCGGCCTCGAAGATGTTCGCCCGGTGGAACCGCGGGCCGACGGCCGGGGCGGTCCCGCGGGCGCGCTCCCCGGCCCAGGCGAGGGCGGTGGCGGAGAGGTCGACGGCGTCCACCTCGAAGCCGAGCGAGGCCAGGTGGATCGCGTTGCGGCCGGCGCCGCAGCCGAGGTCGAGGGCCCGGCCGGGGGCCGGCGGCAGCAGGCCGCGGTCCAGGTAGGAGACCAGGTTCTCGTCGGGCCTGGGCGTGAAGAACGGGCGCGCGGCGGCCCGGTCCGCGTAGAGGCGGTCCCAGAACGGTTCGGCCGGCGGGAAGAGGCCGTCGAGGAGGGCGAGGACGTCTTCGGTGGTGCGGATCGTACGGTTCATGCCGCCGAGCCTAGGCGGCCCGGCGGGCGGCCGCTTCGGGGCCGAAAGCCCTTGTGGCGTGGGTGGTTGGGGCTCTCGGTGGCATGGATGGGGCGACTGTCCGGGCCCGGGGCCGGGGCGGCGCCGGGCCCCCGGGCCGGGCCGGGAAGGGCCGTTTCCGCGGCGAGGGGAGGGGCGACCGGGAGGGAGGTCGGGAAATTCCTCCGCGGAGGGGCGCCGGGGTTTCGACGATCCGTCGCCGCCCGTGGCTGCCGAGGGGCGCCGTCCGCGTGCTAGGTTCGCACGCGGTCGAACGGCCCTGGTGTGCAAGGGGGAAGCGTGGTCGAGGTGCCGGTGAGTGCCCGGTGGCTGTCCGGGATCGGGGCCGCCGTCTTCCTCCTGCCCCTGGGGATCGTGGTGCTGGGGTTCAGCTGGTCCGGGCTGGAGCTCTACGCGGTCGGGCTGCTCCTCGGCGGCGCGTGCGCCGTGCCGCCGTTCCTCTCCGATCCGGCGCGGCACCGCCGCGCCTGCGCGGTGGCCGGCATCGTGATCACGGTGGTGTCCGCCCCGTTCGTGTTCCTCGGGGTCGTCTTCCTGGCGTCGATCTGGTACGGGGCGGTCTTCCTGGCCTGCTTCTCCCTGCCGGCGGCCGCGGTCGCCGGGCTGACCGCCGGGTTCCAGCGGGCCAGGGGGCGGGAGCACGGCCGCCTGGCGGCGGGCATCGCCTGGGCCTCGGGTGCGACCGCCCTGGTCGGCTGGGTGACGCTCACCGCCTTCGTGACGACGCTGCCGACCGGCTGACCGGCCCGGACCCGCGGGCGCGCATAGGATCGGTGGATGATCACCGTACCGTCCGGCCGGGTCACCCTCTCCGACCGTCGCACCCGGCGCAGTTGGGCCGTCGACGTGGCGCCGTTCCGGCTGGCGGCGTGTCCGGTGACCCGCGAGCAGTACCAGGACACGGCCGGCGACCGCCGCCCCGCGCACAGCGTCTCCTGGCTCGACGCCGTCCGCCACTGCAACGAGCTCTCCCGGCGTGAAGGCCTGGCGGCCGCCTACGCGGTGGACGGCGAGGAGGTGTCCTGGGACCGCGCGGCCGACGGCTACCGGCTGCCCACCGAGGCCGAGTGGGAGCACGCCTGCCGCGCCGGCACGGACGGCCCGCGCTACGGCCCGCTGGACGAGATCGCCTGGTACCGCGGCAACTCCGGCGAACGGCCGCACCCGGTGGGCGGCCTGCGCCCGAACGCCCTCGGCCTGTACGACCTGCTCGGCAACGTGTGGGAGTGGTGCTGGGACCACTACGACCCCGAGGTGTACGGCAGTTACCGCGTCCTGCGCGGCGGCGGCTGGTTCGACGAGCACTGGAGCTGCCGCGCGTCCGTCCGCCGCCGCAGCCACCCGACCCTGCGGATCGACGACGTGGGATTCCGGCTCGCCCGCTCGATCGTCGGGTGAGGCACGGCCGCGGAGCCCGTCGCCCGGGTGAGGAACCGTCGTGTCCGTTCGGGCGTTTGCGCGAGCATGAGTGATGAATCTGTGTCCCTGCGCCCGGTCGCCGAGGCCGACCTGTCCGCTCTCGAGGAAATGCTCGGCGACCCGGAGGCGCTGGGCGAGTTCCAGTGGTACGGCTGGCGGGACCCGCAGCGGCACCGTCGCCGGTGGGCGGAGAGCGGGCTGCTGGAGGAGGGGCAGTGGATGCTCGTGGTCTCGGTCGGGGGCGAGTTCGGAGGTTTCGTCGCCGCGACCCGCACCGGGGTGCGGCCGTCCACCCCGTACTGGAGCCTCGGCGTGCAGTTGCTGCCGGGGCTGCGTGGGCGCGGGATCGGCACCGAGGCCCAACGGCTGCTGGTGGACTACCTGTTCGCGCATTCGCCGGTGATGCGACTGGAGGCGGACACCGAGGCGGGCAACCTGGCCGAGCAGCGCGTCCTGGAGAAGCTCGGCTTCACCCGGGAGGGCGTGCAGCGGGCCGTGACCTTCCGGGGCGGCGAGTGGCGCGACGTCGTCCGCTACAGCCTGCTGCGCACCGACCCGCGTCCCTGACCGGTGCCGAACCACTCCTCGGCGAGGGCGTCCAGCGTCCGCGCCGAGGGCTTCAACTCCCGCAGGTACCAGGGCAGGTTGCTGTACACGTGGAGCAGCGTGTGCGCCATCAGCAGCCGGGGTTCGAAGTGGCGGCCGTAGGCGTCCAGCAGCCGGCCGAGCAGGTGCGGGTCGGCCCGGGTGGTGAAGAGCCCGACGGCGACCAGGTCGTAGGCCGGGTCGCCGATCATCGCGGGCTCGAAGTCGACCAGGCCGGTGAGGCGCCAGCCGCCGGCCGGGTCGGTGAGCAGGTGCTCGCGCATGAACTCGGTGTGCAGCAGGGCGCGTTCGGGGTTCGTGGGGATCGGGGCGGCGGCGAGGAAGTCCGGGATCTGCTCCAGCCACTCCTCTGCGAGCCCGCGTGCGCGCTGGCGGTCCACCGCGCCGGCCCGCTGCCGGGCCAGGAAGGCCGGCCAGTCGCCCGGGCCGAGGGTGTCGGCGAGCGGTTCGGGGTCGAGGGCGTGCAGGGCGGCGAGCGCCTCGCCGCAGTCCCGGGCGATCCGTTCCCGGTCGGGCGGGGGGATGTGCGGCCAGGCCGGGGCGAGGCCCTGCCCGGGCAGCCGGGACATCAGGAGGTAGCGCCAGCCGTTGACGTCCTCGCCGGCCGCGTGGACGGACGGGGTGGGGATCGGCAGCGCGCCGTCCAGGTGGGCGAGCACGCGTTCCTCGACGACGCCGTCCCGGGCGCCGGCGGCCGGGTACAGCTTGAGCACGAGCGCCTCGCCGACGGCGTACACCGGGACGGAGCCCTCCGGGAAGCGCTCCAGGGGCAGGCCGGCGAGGCCCAGCCGGGCGCAGAGCGCCTCGGCGCCGGGGCGCATCACCGTCTCGTCGGGGACGACCGCGTCCCACTCCTCGTCCGTCAGCACCAAGGGCAGCACGGCGGCACCCTAGGCGGGCGGACGGGGCGGGCGCAAAGGGGTTTCTCAGGGCCCGGCCCGGCGGCTCCCGCAGGCGTCCGCGTCCAGGGGGTCGGGGAGCGGCTCGGGGGTGGACGGGTCGCGGGTGAGCAGGTAGCGGGCGCCGGGACCGGCCTCGCCGGCGCGGTCGGCGGCGTTGTAGAGGGCGCAGCGGGACAGGGAGAGGCAGCCGCAGCCGATGCAGCCGGCGAGCTTGGCCTTGAGCCGTTCCAGTTCGGCGATCTGCTCGTCGATGCGGCCCTGCCAGGATTCGGCGACCTTGTCCCACTCGGTGCCGCTGGGGGCCGGGCGCTCGGGGAGGCGGTCGAGGGCGACCTTCGCCTCGTCCAGGGAGAGGCCGACGCGCTGGGCGGCGCGGACGAAGGCGAGCCGGCGCAGGGTGCCGCGGGTGTAGCGGCGCTGGCCGCCGGAGGTGCGGGTGGCGTGGATCAGGCCGAGGTCCTCGTAGTAGCGCAGCGCGGAGGCGGCGAGGCCGCTGCGGTGGGCGAGTTGGCCGATGGTGAGCAGGTCGCTGTGGTGCGGGCCGGGGGCCCGGCGGCCGTCGTGGCGGGCGGTCATGGGAACCCACTGTAGTCGCTTGACCTCAAGTCGGCTTTAAGTTGCACGATCTTTCCATGACGACGAACGCGCCCGCCACGACCGCGACCGGCACCCGCTTCGAAGGCCTTCCGGCCCTGATGAGCCTGATGACCGGCGACGAGAAGCACGGCCCCGCCGCCACCTCCACCCTGGACGCGCTCTGGGTGCTCTACGACCGGGTGCTGCGGGTGTCCCCGGAGACCGCCCAGGCGCAGGACCGGGACCGCTTCCTGCTCTCCAAGGGCCATGGCCCGATGGCCTACTACGCCGTGCTGGCGGCCAAGGGCTTCCTCGACCCGCAGGTGCTGCCGAGCTTCGGGGGCTACGACTCGCCGCTCGGGCACCACCCGGACCGAACGCTGGTCCCCGGCGTGGAGATCGCCTCCGGGTCGCTCGGGCACGGCCTGCCGCTGGCCGTGGGCACCGCGCTCGGGCTGCGGGCGCAGGGCCTGACCGGCCCGGCGGTATGGGTGCTGGTCGGCGACGCGGAGTTCGACGAGGGCTCCAACGCCGAGGCGGTGGCCTTCGCCGGGGCCTACGGCCTGGACCGCCTGCACGTGGTGCTGATCGACAACTCCTCGGCCACCCACGGCTGGCGGGGCGGTGTCGCCGAGCGGTTCGCGGCCGAGGGCTGGTCGACCGCGACGGTGGACGGCCGCGACCACGAGGCGCTGTACCGCGCGTACACGGCGGAGCACCCGGGCCGCCCGCACGTGGTGGTCGCCCGGGTCGAGCCCAAGAACTCCTGAGCCACCCGAGCGCCTCAAGCCCCGGGCCCCTCAAGCTCCCGAGCGCCTCAAGCCTCCGAGCCCCCGGGCCCCTCAAGCCCCCGAGCGCCGGCCGCCCACCCGGGCGCCCCCGAGCGCGCCGAGCGCCCCCAACCCCCTCGCAACGAAAGGAAGTCCACCGATGGACTCCATGCGCGACCGCTTCGTGGCCGTCACCACCCGCCTGCTGGACGAGGACCCCCGGCTGGCCCTGGTGCTCGCCGACATCACCGCGGCGGCCTTCGCCCCGGCCCAGGAGCGCCACCCCGACAGGGTGGTGAACGTCGGCATCCGCGAGCAGCTGCTGATCGGCGCGGCCGGCGGCCTGGCGCTGACCGGGATGCGCCCGATCGCCCACACCTTCGCCAGCTTCCTGATCGAGCGGCCCTTCGAGCAGGTCAAGCTGGACCTCGTCCACCAGGACGTCGGCGCGGTGCTGGTGAGCGCGGCGGGCTCGTACGACTGGCCGGCCGGCGGCCGCACCCACATGTCCCCGGGCGACGTCGCCCTGCTGGACACCCTGCCGGACTGGACGGTCCACGTCCCCGGCCACCCGGACGAGGCCGAGCAGCTGCTGCGCCACGCCTACGCGGACGGCGACCGCAACGTGTACGTCCGGCTCTCGGAGCACCGCAACGCGGCGCCGGTGCCGGTCGAGCCGGGCCGGTTCGCGAGCGTCCGGACGGGCTCGCGCGGTGTGGTGCTCGCCGTCGGGCCGATGCTGGACGCGGTGCTCGCGGCCACCGAGGGCCTGGACGTCACCGTGCTGTACGCGGCGACGGTGCGCCCCTTCGACGGCGCGGGGCTGCGCGCGGCGCTCGGCGACGGCACGGACGTGGTGCTGGTCGAGCCGTACCTGGCGGGCACCTCCGCCAACGAGGCGCACGCGGCGCTCGCCGACCGCCCGCACCGGGTGCTGGGCCTGGGCGTGCCGCGCGAGGAGCACCGGCACTACGGGTCGATCCCGGAGCACCTGGCGGCCTACGGCCTGGACGCCCCGTCGCTGCGGGAGCGGATCGGCGCCTTCCTCGGCTGAGCCGCGGCCGCACCCGCACCGCGTGCGGTCACCCCCGCACCGAGTGCGGTCACACCCGCACCACGGCCACCGCGTCCGCCGCCACCCGCACCGCCGTGGCCTCCGTTCCCGTCCCCTCCGGCGCCGCTCCGAAGGCCGCCACCACCTCGCGCGCGACGGCCCCCAGTGGCAGGACGGCCTCCTTCGGCCCGAGGTTGACGGCGATCCGGTACGGCCCGCGGTGCACCACCAGCCAGCCCGCCTCCTCGTCGAACTCGGCCCGCACCGCGCCGAGGTCCGGGTCGGACAGCTCCGGGCGTTCGCGCCGCAGGTGGATCAACCGCCGGTACCAGGCGAGCAGTTCGGTGTGCGGGGCGCGGTGGGGCTCGGTCCAGTCGAGGACCGAGCGCAGGAGGGTGGCGGGCTCCTGGGGGTCGGGGACGGCCTCGGCGGCCCAGCCGTGCCCGGTGAACTCCCGCCGCCGGCCCTGCCGGACGGCCTCGGCGAGGCCCGGGTCGGTGTGGTCGGTGAAGTACTGCCAGGGGGTGGCGGCGCCCCACTCCTCGCCCATGAAGAGCATCGGGGTGAACGGCGAGGTGAGCACCAGGGCCGCGCCGCAGGCGAGCCGGCCGGGGGAGAGGCTGGTGGAGACGCGGTCCCCGAGCGCCCGGTTGCCGACCTGGTCGTGGGTCTGGAGGTAGCCGAGCAGCCGGTGGCCGTCGCCGAGCGGGGTGAACGGGCGCCCGTGGGTGCGGCCGCGGAAGGAGGACCAGGTGCCGTCGTGGAAGAACCCCCGGGTGAGGGTCTTGGCGAGGGCGGCGAGCGGCTGCCGTGCGAAGTCCCCGTAGTAGCCCTGGGATTCACCGGTGAGCGCGCAGTGCAGGGCGTGGTGGAAGTCGTCGCTCCACTGCGCGGTGAGGCCGCGCCCGCCGGCCTCGCGGGGGGCGGTGGTGGCTGGGGTGTTGAGGTCGGACTCGGCGATCAGGAACAGCGGCCGGTTGGTGGCGACGGCCAGCTTCGCCACCTCGGCGGAGAGTTCCTCCAGGAAGTGCAGGGCCCGGTCGTCGGCGAGGGCGTGCACGGCGTCCAGTCGCAGTCCGTCGATCCGGTAGTCGCGCAGCCAGGCCAGCGCGCTGCCGATCAGGTAGGCGCGCACCTCGTCCGAGCCCGGTGCGTCCAGGTTGACCGCCGAGCCCCACGGGGTGTGGTGCCGGTCGGTGAAGTACGGTCCGTACGCGGGAAGGTGGTTGCCGGAGGGGCCGAGGTGGTTGTGCACCACGTCGAGCACCACGCCGAGGCCCTTGCGGTGGGCCGCGTCCACGAAGCGCTTGAGCCCCTCGGGTCCGCCGTAGGGCTCGTGCACGGCCCACAGCGAGACCCCGTCGTAGCCCCAGCCGTGCCGGCCCGGGAACGGGCAGACCGGCATCAGTTCGACGAAGTCCACGCCCAACTCGACCAGGTGGTCGAGGCGTTCGGCGGCGGCGTCGAAGGTGCCGCGGGCCGTGAAGGTGCCGACGTGCAGCTCGTACAGCACCGCGCCGGGCAGCGCCCGGCCGAGCCGTCCGCTGTGCGACCACGGGAACCCGGCGTGGTCCACCGCGCGGCTCGGCCCGTCCGGTCCGTGCGGCTGCCGGGCGGAGCGAGGGTCCGGCAGGGGCGGTCCGTCGTCGATCCGGAAGGCGTAGTCGCCCGCCGGGGCCTCGCCGCACCACCAGCCGGCCCGGTCGGTGCTGCGGGCCAGCTCGTAGGCGAAGCCGTTGACGTCGACCCGGACTCGGGAGGCGGCGTTGGGCGCCCACACCTCGTAGCGCGGCATCAGCCCCTCCTCGTCAGCAGCGCCACCGGCAGGTCCGCCAGCAGCTCCGCGACCGGCACCGCTCCGGCCGGGAAGCTCCGCCCGGTCGGCTCGTCCGTCCACGGCCCGCCGGCCGGCAGCTCCAGCACCGTGTCGCGCCAGCCGCCCGCCCGCTCCAGTCCGTACGGCAGCCGGGTGACGGCGGTGACCACGTCCTCGCCCCGGGCGAAGGCCAGCAGGTGGTCGCCGGCCGGGCCGGTGGCGGGCAGCGGCCGGTACGGGCCGAGCGGCCGGGAGCGGCGCAGGTGCAGCGCGGTGGTGGTGAGGTGCAGCTTCTCCCGGGCGAGGTCCCCGGGGCGCGGGGCGGCCGCGTCGGTGAGCCGCACGGCGAGCGCGCCGAAGTCCACCACGCCCCGGTTGTCCGGGTCCACCAGGGTGTACAGCGGCTCCTCGCTGCCCTGGTACAGGTCGGGCACGCCGGGCACGGTGAGGTGCAGCAGGGCGGCGCCCAGGGTGTTGGCGCGGGCGTACGGGGCGAGGGCGTGCACGGCGCCCTCGATCCTGGGGAGCAGCCCGGGGTTGTCGTGGACGGAGCGGGCGCGCCGCTCCAGGGCCTGTTCGTAGCGGGGGTCGGGGGCGGTCCAGGAGGTGTGCAGCTTGGCCTCGCGGGCGGACTTGAGCAGGGCGGCGACCAGCCGGTCCGGGTCGATCGGCCAGGCGGCGACCAGGGTGTGCCAGAGCAGCCAGTCGGCGTCCGGGTCGAAGCCGGGGCCCGCCGCGGTGGACCAGGCGGCGGCCTCGGCGGCCCAGGCGTCCGGCCGCTCGGCGAGCGCGGTGAGCCGGGCCCGGGCGTCGGCGCTGCGCTTGGTGTCGTGGGTGGAGAGCACCGTCATGCTGTGCGGCCAGGTGTGCTCCAGGTAGCGGCACCAGTCGTGGAACTCGGCAGGGTGCAGCCCGGGCCGGGCGGGCTCGCCGCCGACCTCGTTGAGGCCGGGCAGCGCGTTCCAGCGGTAGAAGGCGGTGTCCTCGACGCCCTTGGCGGCCACCGCGGCGGCGGTCTGGGCGAAGCGCGCGCAGAACTCGTCCTTGTCCGGGCCGCGGCCCAGCTCGCCGAGCGCGAGCGCGGCCACCAGCCGGTCGGTCGGGTCGGCGGAGCCGTCCAGGGCGGCCCGCAGCTGCCGCGCGGAGGCCGGCGGCGGGGCCTCGCCGGGGCTCGCGTACGGGCGGTACGCCGGGTAGCCGGTGAGCAGCCGGCCGAGGGCCGCGCGCAGCTGCCAGGGCGCGTGGTCGGCGTGGGCGGGCTCGGCGGTGCCGATCCGCAGCGCGATCCGCACCAGCCGCTCGACCTCGGCGGCGAGTTCGCCGTCCGGCCCGACCATGTCGGCGCGGCCGCGCCGGGCCTCGGCGGTCGCGGGGTGGGGGTCCGCGCAGAGGTCCCGGACCGGTCCGCCGTGCCGGAACGACTCGTACGCTCCGGCCAGCCGGCAGGCGCCCGCGTGGTCGGTGAGCACGCCGTCGATCCGGCGCAGCGCGTCGTAGCCGGTGGTGCCGGCGACCGGCCAGTCCTCGGGCAGCCGCTCGTCGCCGGTGAGGATCTTCTCGACCACGACGTACGCGCCGGTGCTTCCGCGGCCGGGTTCCGGCGTGCCGCCGGTGGCCTCGGCCAGGCGGCGCAGGTAGCCGCGCGGGTCGGCGAGCCCGTCCGGGTGGTCGATCCGGAAGCCGTCCAGGACGCCGTCGGCGTGCAGGCCGAGCAGGACGGCGTGGGTGGCGGCGAACACCTCCGGGTCCTCGGCCCGCAGCGCGATCAGCTCGTTGACGGTGAAGAAGCGCCGGTAGTTGAGCTCGGTGCGGGCCAGGCGCCACCAGGCGAGCCGGTACCACTGGCGGGCGAGCAGTTCGGTGAGCGGGAGCCCGGAGGTGCCGGGGCGCAGCGGCAGTTCGTGCTCGTGGTAGCGCAGGGTGTCGCCGTCCACGGTGAGCCGGTCGAGGACGGCGCCGAGCCGGTCGCCGAGCAGCGGCAGCAGTACCCGGCCGCGCCCGGGGGCGTCGGCGGGGCCGGGCTGGGCGGTCCAGTCGATGTCGAACCAGCGCGCGTACGGAGAGTCGGGCCCGTCGCGCAGCACCTGCCACAGCGGCCGGTTGAGCCGTTCGGGGGCGGGTACGGCCATGTGGTTGGGCACCACGTCGGCGATCAGCCGCAGGCCGTGGCGGTGCGCGGCGGCGGCCAGGTCGCGCAGCGCCGGCTCGCCGCCGAGCTGCTCGCTGATGCGGGTGTGGTCGACGGTGTCGTAGCCGTGGGTGGAGCCGGGGACGGCCTCCAGCAGCGGGGACAGGTGCAGGTGGGAGACGCCGAGGGCGGCCAGGTACGGGACGGCGGCGGTGGCGTCGCGCAGGGTGAAGCCGGGCTGGAGCTGGAGGCGGTACGAGGCGGTGGGGACGGTGGCGGCCGGGCGTGGCTGCGCGGGCTCGGCGGCGGGGGTCATAGCTCCATAGGTACCCGGGGGAGCCCGCCGCCAAGACCCGCTGCTGGCCCGAACAGGTGAGCGTCCCCGGCCGGGGCCGGCGGAACGGCGCCTACGCGGGGCGTTGCAGCACCATCAGCGAGCGGTCGGTGAGCCAGAGGGCGTCCCCGGCCTTGACCCGGGGCCCCGTGCCCGGGGCGGGCAGCCGGGGTTGGGAGGTGTCGACCACGACCTGCCACTCCCGCCCGTGGTCGGCGGGCACGGTGAACTCCAGCGGTTCGAAGTGGGCGTTGAACATCAGCAGGAAGGAGTCGTCGACGATCCGCCCGCCGCGCCGGTCCGGTTCGGAGATCGCGTGGCCGTTGAGGAAGACGGTCAGCGACTTGGCGTAGCTGGCGCCCCAGTCGCGCTTGGTCATCTCCTCGCCCGTCGGGGTGAACCAGGCGATGTCGGTGAGGTCGTCGAACCCGCCGGAGGCGGACACCGGCCGGCCGTGGAAGAACCGCCGCCGGCGGAACACCGGGTGGTCGCGGCGCAGCCAGATCATCCCCTGGGTGAACTCCAGCAGCCGTGTCCGCGGCCCGTCGCCCTCAGGCCAGTGCACCCAGGTGAGCTCGTTGTCCTGGCAGTAGGCGTTGTTGTTGCCCAGCTGGGTGCGGCCGAGCTCGTCGCCGTGCGAGAGCATCGGCACGCCCTGGGAGAGCATCAGGGTGGCGATGAAGTTGCGCTGCTGGCGCGCCCGCAGCTCCTCGACGGCCGGGTCGGCGCTGGGGCCCTCGGCGCCGCAGTTCCAGGAGCGGTTGAAGGACTCGCCGTCCCGGTTGTCCTCGCCGTTGGCCTGGTTGTGCTTCTCGTTGTACGAGACCAGGTCGCGCAGGGTGAAGCCGTCGTGGCAGGTCACGAAGTTGATCGAGGCGATCGGGCGGCGGCCGTCGTCCTGGTAGAGGTCGGAGGAGCCGGTGAGGCGGGAGCCGAACTCGGCGAGGGCGGCGTTCTCGCCGCGCCACAGGTCCCGCACGGTGTCCCGGTACATGCCGTTCCACTCCGTCCACAGCGGCGGGAAGTTGCCCACCTGGTAGCCGCCCTCGCCGAGGTCCCAGGGCTCGGCGATCAGCTTGGCCTGGGAGACGACCGGGTCCTGCTGGACGAGGTCGAAGAAGGAGGAGAGCCGGTCGACCTCGTGGAACTGCCGGGCGAGGGTGGCGGCGAGGTCGAAGCGGAAGCCGTCCACGTGCATCTCGGTGACCCAGTAGCGCAGCGAGTCCATGATCAGCTGGAGTACGTGGGGGCTGCGCATCAGCAGGCTGTTGCCGGTGCCGGTGGTGTCCTCGTAGAAGCGCTGGTCCCGGGCGAGGCGGTAGTAGGAGACGTTGTCCAGACCGCGCAGCGACAGGGTCGGCCCGAGGTGGTTGCCCTCGGCGGTGTGGTTGTAGACGACGTCCAGGATCACCTCGATCCCGGCCGCGTGCAGCGCCTTGACCATGGACTTGAACTCCTGCACCTGCTGGCCGCGGTCGCCGGTGGAGGAGAAGGAGGAGTGCGGGGCGAAGAAGCCGACGGTGTTGTAGCCCCAGTAGTTGGCCAGGCCGAGGTCCCGCAGCCGGTGGTCGCGGACGAACTGGTGCACCGGCATCAGCTCGATCGCGGTGATGCCGAGCTTGGCCAGGTGCTCGATCACCGCCGGGTGGGCCAGGCCCGCGTAGGTGCCGCGGATCTCCTCGGGGATGCCGGGGTGCAGCCGGGTGAGGCCCTTGACGTGGGCCTCGTAGATGACGGTGCGGTGGTAGTCGGTGCGCGGCGGGTGGTCGGTGCCCCAGTCGAAGTACGGGTTGATCACCACCGAGTGCATGGTGTGCGGGGCGGAGTCCAGGTCGTTGCGGCGCTCGGGGGCGCCGAAGTGGTAGCCGTAGACGGACTCGTCCCAGTCGATGTGCCCGCTCATCGCCTTGGCGTACGGGTCCAGGAGCAGTTTGGCGCTGTTGTGCCGCTGGCCCAGCCCCGGGTTGTACGGGCCGTGCACGCGGAAGCCGTAGCGCTGGCCGGGCTGGACGCCCGGGAGGTAGGCGTGTCGGACGAAGGCGTCCGTCTCGCGCAGTTCGACGGCCGTCTCGGAGCCGTCCTCGGAGATCAGGCACAGCTCGATCCGGTCGGCGCTCTCGGAGAACACCGCGAAGTTGGTGCCGGCCCCGTCGTAGGTGGCGCCGAGCGGGTAGGGCGTACCGGGCCAGACCTGCATGACTCTTCAACTTCCTTGCTGCCGACGGTGACTGACGTGTGGCCGGAGGGCGGGACGGGCCGCCTTTCCGGCCCGGGACGCTCCCTTCCCGGCCGGGCGGCCGGGCATGTGCGTGACCGTGCGCCGTGACGCACGGCACAGCGGCCGTGACGCGCGGCACAGCGCATACTCCCCGAGCCCCCGCCCGGGGGCCGGGAGATCCGGCCCGGGTTGGGCCGAACGAGCGCCCGTCGGGCATTCGTGTGATGAGTGCTCCCGGTGGGGCGGGAGGGGTGCCGGGCATCCGGCTGCGAGCCGCTCGCGGCGGGCAGTACCCTTGATCGTCCGGCCGCCCCGGCCGACCGGTGCTTGTCGACAACCCGTCAACGGCCCCCGCGCCCGCGGGGGTCAGCCGCAGATGAGGTGGCGCATGGTGTTCCCCGCTGGCGGCCGTGGCCCCGGGCCCGGCGGCCCCGACCGGGGCGCGACCCGCAGCGAGGCGCCCACGGTGGTCATGCGCCCCACCCTGACCGGCCGGGCCCTGGTGCCCGCCCAGAGCGGCCCGGTCGAGATACCCGCACTGGCCTGGTCGGCCGGCGAGTGGGAGGAGGCCTACCAGCGGGTACGGCTGTCCGGCCGCGCCTACGTCTGGCTCAACCTGGTCGAACAGCGGCTGCGCGCCCTCGTCGACGAGGTGCTGCACCCGATCTACGCCCCCGCCCACGGCGAGGACTGGGTCACCGCCGCCGCCGGGCCGGTCGGCGAGGAGTGGGCGCACCGGGCCGGGGCCGTGCGCGAGGTCAGCCGCCGCAAGGGCTACCTGCTCGACCCGGCCGACGACGACCCGCTGGTCTTCCTCACCCTGCCCCAGCTGCGCGAGCTGATGGTGCAGCACTGGCCCTGCTTCGAGCCGTACCTCGCCGACCGGCGCGAGATCGAACTGGCGCTGGACGAGCTGGAGGTGGCCCGGCACGTCGTCTCCCGCAACCGGGTGCTCACCCAGACCGTGCTGGCCCAGACCGAACGGGCCGCCGCCCGGCTGCTCGCCGTGCTCGACGGCGGCGCCGGCGGGGTGCCCGCCGACGTGGTCGAGTCCCTGGTGGCCGGCCGGTACGCGGACGTCGTCGCCGTGCACGCCGACCGGGTCCGGCTCCAGCGCGACCTGCCCGTCGAGGACCTGCTGGACGGCGCCCGGCGCCTGGACGCGCTCGGCATCGGCCTCGGCATGCTCTGCCAGAACTACACCGGCAAGCGCCTGGTGCGCCTCGCCGGCGAGGGCTGCCGGGTGCGGCTGCTCTTCCTCAACCCGGCGAGCAGCGCCGTACGCCGCCGCGAACGCGAACTCGGCCTGGGGCGCAGCGAGTTGTCCCGCTCCATCGAGATGAACATCATGCACGTGCGGCGGGTGCGGGCCCGGCTGCGGGACCAGGGCGGCTTCGAGATCAGGGTCTTCGACGAGACCCCGCGCTTCACCGCCTACCTGGTCGAGGGCCCCCGCACGGCCGGCCAGGCGGGCGGCCGCCGCCAGGGCCGCGACCTCGGCGTCGTCCAGCCCTACCTGCGCCGCGCCCGCGGCATGGAGTCCCCGGCCCTGGTGCTGCGCGGCGGCGCCGGCCAGCAGCCCGGCGGCACCGAACCGGGACTGCTGGAGGTCTACCGCGAGGAGTTCGAGGGCATCTGGGCCGACTCCCGGCCCGTCTCCTGAGGAAAGCGCTGGTCGGGCCGGTGGCGCGGCTGCCAGACTGCGCCCGTGAACAGCGAACCCGACTGGAGCCTGCGTCCCGCCACGCCCGCCGACCTCGAACCCCTCGCCGATCTGCGGGCCCGGGTGATGCGCGCCGACCTCGAACGCCTCGGCCGCTACGACGACCACCGGGTCCGCCAACGGCTGCGCGACGGCTTCTCGCCCGAGCACACCTCGATCGTGCTGGTCAGGAGCGGCCCGGGCCGCCGCGTCTTCGCCGGCTCCGTCACCGTCCGCCCCGCCGACCGGGGCGGCCGCCTGCTGGAGCACTTCTACCTCCACCCGCGCCACCAGGGCCGGGGCCTGGGCACCGCCGTCCTGCGCCACGTCCTCGCCGAGGCCGACGCGGCCGGCGAGCCCGTGCGCCTGAACGTCCTCCGGGGCAGCGCCGCCCGCCGCCTCTACGAGCGCCACGGCTTCCGGCTCGACCGCGAGGACGCCGTCGACGCCTTCCTGCACCGCCCGGTGCCGGCGGTGCGCACCGGCCCCGCCGCCGAACGCCTGCGGGACGCCGCCCTGCTGTGGAGCGTCGGAGAACTCACCGCCCGCGAGGTCGTCGACGCCGCCTGCGCCGCGCTCCTCGCCGGATCCGACGGCGAGGCGATCCTCGCCCTCGCCTCCTGCCCGGACGCCGAGGCCTCCGACCGGGTGCCGGACCTCCTGCCGCCCGCCCTCGCCGAGTTCGGACTCCACCACCACCCGCCCGGCGGCCTGCCCGGCAAGCAGGCCGTCCTGCGGGCGCTCGCCGCCGAACTGCTCGCCGGCCGGTACGGCCCCCAGGACCTGGCCCGCCGGGTCCGCGAACGCTTCGGCCACGACCTCGACTTCGACCCGGTCGACCGGCTCTGCCGCCTCGACGACGAGTACGCCACGCTGGAGTACTGGACCAGCACCAGGGAGGAGCTCGACGCCGAAGTCCTCTCCGAGGCGCGGCGGCTGACGGCCTGACGATTCCCCCTCCCGAACGCCTGGTCCTGCCGTCTGCCTGCTGCTCGCCGTCGCCGCGAGCGGTCCTGCCCGCCCGCCTCGCCCTCGCCGCCCCGGCGTCGGCGCGGTAGCCCGGCGCGCCCGGCGGGACCCGGCCGCCCGCCCCGGCCCGCCGGCGGCCGGGCTCCCCGCGGGCCGGGTTGTCGGTGGGGCGGGTGATGATAGGGGCTGTTTCGAGGGACAGGACGGAAGGACACACCTGATGAGCTGGTGGCAGCAGCCACTGGTCGGCTTCGACCTGGAGACCACGGGCACCGACCCGGCCGTGGACCGCATCGTCACGGCCGCGCTCGTGGACACCGTCGGGGCCGCCCGGGTGGGGGCCGCGCACTGGCTGCTCGACCCGGGGGTGCCGATACCCGCCGAGGCGGAGGCGATCCACGGGATCGGGGACGAGGTCGCGCGGAGCAAGGGCAGACCGGCGAAGGAGGCGGTGGAGGAGATAGCCGCCGCGCTGTGCGAGCGGATCGCCGACGGACGGCCGGTGGTGGCGTTCAACGCGCCGTTCGACCTGTCGCTGCTCGACGCCGAACTGCGCCGGCACGGGCTGGCGACGCTCGCCGAGCGCCTGGGCCGGCCGGTCGGACCGGTGCTCGACGCCCTGGTGATCGACCGCGCCGTGGACAAGTACCGCAAGGGCTCGCGCACCCTGCAACGGGTCTGCGAGCTGTACGGGGTGGAGCTGACGGACGCCCACGAGGCAGGCAGCGACGCGCTGGCCGCCGTCCGGGTCGCCGTCGCGCTGGCCGGACGCTACCCGGCCGAGGTCGGGGCGGTGGAACCCGCCGAACTGCACCGGCGCCAGATCGACTGGTACCGGCAGTGGGCCGAGGGCCTCCAGGCCTGGCTGCGCCGCGGCAAGGACCCGCAGGCGGTCGTCGACCCGCGCTGGCCCGCCCGGTGACGGACGCCCGGCCACCCCGCCCCGTACGCCCCGCCCGCCCCGCGGACCTGCCCGGCTTCCTCGCGCTCGCCGCCGAGGTCGAGCACTGGTTCGGCCCGATGGTCGCCGAACCGGGCTTCCACCGCGCGGTGCTGCGCGCCGCCGACCGGGGCCTGGCGACGGTCGCCGAGGACGACCGCGGGCTGCTCGGCGGCCTGCTGTTCGGGCCCGCGGACGAAGGGCCGCACCACCTGCACTGGCTCGTGGTCGCCGAGCGGGCCCGGGGCACCGGCGTCGGCCGGGAGCTGGTCGGGGACGTGCTGCGCCGGCACGTCCGGGGCCCGGCCACCGTCGAGGTGGTGACCTTCGGCCCGGACCACCCGGGCGCGGTGGCGAGCGGTGCCCGCGTCTTCTACGAGCGGCTGGGCTTCACCCCGGCCGAGGCCGCCGCCCCGGGCCCGGAGGGCGGCTCCCGGCAGGTCTACCGGCTGCGCGTCGACTGACGCCCGGCGGGCGGTCAGGGGGCTTGGGCCGGCGGCACCACGGCGGCCTCGGCGGTGTCCGGCGCCAGCGGGTCGTAGCGGACGGTCAGCAGCTGCCCGATCCGGGGCGTCAGATAGGTCTGGATGCGGATCGCGCAGACCAGGCTGCGGGCGACGCCGTCGGGCGTCGTGTAGCCGACGGTGAGCCGGAACTGCGGCTGGGTGTAGCCGCTCGGCTCGCCCGGCTGGACGGCGGTCACCGTGCCGGTGGTGCTCACCCCGTGGGCGGCGAGCCGGTCGGCGACCGCCCGCGCGGCGCGGTACGCGCGGTGCTGCGCGCGGAGCCGTGACTCGGAGTGGACGACCAGTGGCAGTGTGAGCACCGCCAGGAGCGCGACGGCGGGCAGCGCGGAGCGGTACGGCCCGCCGGGGCCGAAGGCCGCGCCGAGCAGCCCGAACAGGATGGCGAGGAACACGACGGCGCCGGCGGGCAGCCGGCTCGGGGCGCCGGGCCCGGGGGCGCGGCCGACCCGGGTGGCCGCCAGCAGCCCGGTCAGCCAGCAGAACAGGGCGCCGGTCCAGTACGCCTGGGTGGTGGTCGAGCCGAGGCAGAGCGGTGAGCAGACCTCCGGGTCGCGGTAGGCGACCACCCCGGCCGAGAACAGCAGGCCGGCCACCGCGCACAGCGCCAGCAGGAGCAGTGCCGCGAGCGCCCGGCCGAAGCCCACGCGTCGTTCGAGGTAGGGGAGTCGGGAACTCGGGCGAGTGCCGGCAGTCATGCCCGGAGGCTAGTGCGACGGCTGTGGCGGGCGGCACGCGCGCCGGCCGTCCAGGCGGTGAACGAGGGGGAAACGTCCCGGGGCGGAGCCCCCGCCGCCCCCGCCGCCTCCATCGCCCCGACGGGCCTACGCGGCGGGGAAGTCGAAGGTGTACCCCTGGCCGACCAGCCAGGGCAGCAGCTGCTTGAGCGCCGCCACGGTCTGGCCGCGGTCGCCGCCCCCGTCGTGCATCAGGATCACCCCGCCGGGCTTGAGCTGCTTCTGCACGGCCGCGACGATCGCCGGCGTCCCCGGCCGCGCCCAGTCGCGCGGGTCGACGGACCAGCCGAGCGAGGACATCCCGAGGCTCGCGGTGATGTGCTCGTTGTCGGCGTTGAAGCCGCCGCCGGGGGCGCGGAACCAGCCGACCTCGGTGCCCGGGCCGCCCGCCTGGACGATCATGTCCCGGGCGGCGGTGATCTCGTAGGCCGCCTTGTCGTGCGGGAGCTTCGCGAACGGCTGGGGGTGGTGGACGCTGTGGTCGCAGAGCCGGTGCCCGGCGGCCAGGACGCGCTTGACCATGGCGGGGTTGGCGGCGGCGTTCTGGCCGATCTGACAGAAGGTGGCCTTGACGTGGTACTGGGCCAGCAGGTCGAGGATCTGGCCGGTGGCCGGGCCGGGGCCGTCGTCGAAGGTGAGCGCGACGGTGCGCCCGCCGGAGGCGGTGGAGCCGATCACGGTGCCCGCCCCGGTGTGCGGGGGCGGTGCGGCGGGCGAGGACGGGTCGGCGGCCGGCGTGCTCGGGGCGGCGGTCGGCGTGGCGGGCGTGGTGGCGACGGGGGAGCCCGTGGCCGCGGGCGGGCGCGGCTTGGCCGGCGCCGCCGGGGCGGAGGCGGGTGCGGAGGCCGCGGCGGAGGGGGCGGCCGGCGGCACGGCGTCCGAACCGGGGGCCGGCGCGACGGTGGTGGCCGCCGTCCCGCTCGGGCGGGCCTCGGCGGGGGACTGCGTCCCGGCCGGCGCCGCCGCGCCCGGTGACCGGAGCGCCCCGTTGGCCGTTCCGCACGCGGCCAGCCCCAGGGCGGCCGCCATCGCGACGCAGCCCGCGAACAGTCTGCGCCGGGAGCGGGACAGACGGGTCGGGGCGGAGGGGCGGGGGGCGGTCCGGTGCATGGCGGCGGCTCCTGAGGTGCGAGTACGGTGCCGGTCTCTCGGGTCAGGACGACTGTCCGATAGGACGCCGATCGTACGTGCGCCGGTTGCGAACCGGACCGAACCGCCGCAGGAGTCTTCTCACACTCGCCCCGGTGGCGGCGCCGCGCCGCCCCGGGTATCGGGGGCCGGTCAGAACGGGTACCAGCGCACCCCGGTGGCCCCGTCCCGCAGCGAGTCGACCCGGCGCCGGAACTCCTTCAGCGCGGCCGGGCTGCTGGCCGCCTGCTGCGCGACCCAGGAGGCGCTGGCGGTCTCCCGGGCACCGCGCAGCACCGTGAACCCGGGCCACTCGCGCACGTCCCAGCCGTACGCCTCGGTGAACGCCCGGTACTCCTCGGCGGGCACGCCGTACCGGTCCTGGCTGAGCGCGAGGACCACCAGGTCGTGCTCGCGCAGGTCGTCGGCCATGAACTCCAGGTCGAGCAGCACCGGGCCGTCCGGGCCGACGTGAACGTTGCGGGGCAGCGCGTCGCCGTGGATCACCCCGGGGCGCAGCCGCGGGACGAGGTCGGGCAGGGCGGCCTCGAAGGCGTCCCTGCGGTGGCGCAGGAAGGCGACGTCGGCCGGGTCGACATGGCCCTCGGCGGAGGCCAGCCAGCGCTCGACCGGGGCCATCAGGTCGCGCCGGCCGAGCGTGAAGGGCGGCAGCGGCAGCCGGTGCAGGGCGCGCAGCAGCGGGGCGAGGTCGACCGGGCGGGCGGGCCGGACGGCGGGCGCCAGCCGGTGCCAGAAGGTGACCGGGTGGCCGTCGGCGAGCTGCGGCTCGGGCGCCACCGCGTCGTACGGGCGGACCACCGGGACGTCCTGGCCGGCCAGCCAGTGGGCGAGGGCGAGCTCGCGGTGCGCCCGGTCGTACAGTTCGGGGCCCCGGCCGACCTTGGCGACCACGGCCGGGTCGCCGAGGTCGAAGACGGCGTTCTCGCCGAGCGCGAGCAGCGCGGCCCCGTCGGGGGCGGCCAGGCCGGCCGCCTCGCAGGCCCGGGCGAGCAGCAGCCGGGCGTGGCCCTCGTCGAAGGGGATCATGACTGGGTTCCGTTCCGCCGACGTTCATCCGGTGGACCCCGGACGGTGATCATCATGACGCACGGACGCCGGGCCCCGCGCGCTGCGGGGCCCGGCGTCCTGCGGGTGCGGGCGGTGGCTCCGGCCTCCGGGCGGTGGCGTCAGACCCCGGCCCGGTGGCGGGGCGTCCCCTGTGCCGGACCGGCCGGCCGGGCGTGCGGGTCGCCGTCGGCGGCGGGCGGCGGGACGGACCCGCCGTGCGAGAGGTCCGGCAGCCGGTTCAGCCAGCGCGGCAGGTACCAGTTGCGGTCGCCCAGCAGGGTCATCACCGAGGGCAGCAGCACCGCGCGGATCACCGTGGCGTCGATCAGCACCGCGACCGCCAGGCCCACGCCCATCTGCTTCATCACCTGCATGGACAGCGAGCCGAAGACCGAGAACACCCCCACCATGATCACCGCGGCGCTGGTGACCACCCCGGCCGTGGAGCGGATGCCGTGGGCGACCGCGGCGCGGTTCGGCAGGCCGCGGTCGCGGGCCTCCTTGATCCGGGAGACCACGAACACGTGGTAGTCCATCGAGAGCCCGAAGAGGATCACGAAGAGGAACAGCGGCACCCAGGACTCCACCGCCCCGACCCCGGCGGTGCCCAGCAGCGAGGCGCCCATGCCGTGCTGGAAGACCAGCGTCAGCACCCCGTACGCGGCGCCCACCGAGAGCAGGTTGAGCACCACGGCGGTGACGGCGACGACCGGCGAGCGGAAGGAGGTGAGCATCAGCAGGAAGGCGAAGACCACGACGAAGCCGAAGACCAGCGGCATCGAGCCGGTCATCTTCCGGTTGAAGTCGTACGAGGCGGCGGTCTGGCCGGTGACCGGGGCCTCGGTGCCGGGCACCTTGAGGACGGTGGCGGGCAGCAGGTCCTCGCGCAGGCTCTTCAGGGCGTCGTTGCTGGTGGCGTCGTTGCCGGTGCCGTTGAGCGGGATGTCGACGACGGCCACGTTCCGGTCGGGGTGCACGGCGACCTCCACCGGGCCGTGCATCCGCCCGCCGGCCAGCGCCTTCGCCCTGAGGTCGGCGATCGCGGCGGTCATCGCGGGGGAGTCGATGTCGGCGGCCCTGATCACCACGGTGGCGGGGGCGGGACTGCCGGGGAAGGCGGCCTCGATCTTCTGCGAGGCGGCGACCAGGGAGTTGCCCGCGGGCAGCTGCTGCTGGAAGGTCAGCTTGGCGGTGTGCATGGTGGCCAGCGGCGCGGCCAGCGCCAGCAGGAACGCCGTGGCGAGCACGGTGGCGGCCAGCGGGCGGCGCAGCACCGGGGTCAGCACCGCGTTCCAGAACCGCCCGCCGTCCTGTCCGGCGTCCGGGCGGCGCAGCTTGGCGAGGAACGGCACCCGGCCCTTCTCGACCCGGTCGCCGAGCATCGACAGCAGCGCGGGCAGCACGGTGAGCGAGCCGAGCACGGCGGTGACCACGACCACGATGGTGGCGAAGGCCATGGCCTTGAAGGTGGCGATCCCGGTGAGGAACATGCCGGCCATGGCGACGACCACGGTGACGCCGGAGACCAGCACCGCCCGGCCGCTGGTGGCGGCGGCCACGGCCAGCGCGGTGGCGGCGTCGCGCCCGGCGGCCCGCTCCTCGCGTTCGCGGCGCAGGTAGAAGAGGCAGTAGTCGACGCCGACGGCGAGGCCGACCAGCAGCATCACCGAGCCGGCGTCGCCGCTGGTGTGCAGGAACCCGCTGCCGAGGGCGACCAGTCCGCCGGCGGCGACGAAGGCGGTGAGGGCGAGCAGCACCGGCAGCACGGCGGCGACCAGCGCGCCGAAGGCGACCAACAGGATGCCGAGGGCGAGCGGCACGGCCGTCCACTCGGCGCGGGCGAAGTCGGTCTTGAGCTGGTCCTGCATCCACTTGCCGGAGCTGGCGTCGCCGAGCTGGGCCACGGTCAGGCCGGGGTGCTGCCGCTGCACACCGGCCACCGCGTCCAGCACCGACTGGACGTGGTCCACCGCCTTGTCGGGGTCGCCCTCGAGCGTCAGCACCACGAGCGCGGAGTGGCCGTCCGCGGAGACCGCGCCGCTGTCGTACGGGGAGCGGACCTCGGCCACCCGGCCGGTGCCGTCGACGGCGGCGATCACCTGGTCGACGGCGGTGCGGAACTCCGGGTCGTCGGCGGCGAGGGCGGCGCTCTGGACCAGGACGGTCTCGGCGGCGGGCTTCTTCAGCCCGGCCTCGTCGAGGATCCGCGCGGCCCGGGAGACCTGGCCGGGCACCTGCTCGGCCTCGGTGATCTTCGTGCTGCCGTGCGCGCCGCCGAGCGCGGCGGCCAGGACGACGAAGAGCAGCCAGCCGAACACGGCGGTCCTGCGGTGCCGGGCGCTCCAGGCGCCCATCGCGGCCGCCGGGCCGAGTCTGGGCTTCACGGGCTTCACGGTGGTTCTTCCCCCCTGGGAGAGCGGCGGTCGTCGCCGGACGGGATCGGCGGCGACCCGGGTCGGGGAGCTGCCGATGGCGGTGCGCCGACTGCGGCCGGCGTCCCGATCGACAGTAGGGAAGCGGGGGTTGACGGTTAATCCGGCTGGCGGGTCACCTCCTCCTGGTGTTCTCCTCGGGGGCCGGGGTGGGGTTTTCCCTACCCCCCGACCCCGAGATCTCCTCCTGGGGGGTAGGGATCCACCTCCACCCTGAGGGGGAGAAGACTCCACCCGGAGCACGAGGTCAAGGGGCCTGTGCGCGGGCGAGACTGGGACGGGGCCGCTTCGGCGGTCCGACGGGGGTTGAAGCACGCGGGGGCTCCTTGCCGGTCGGCAAGCAAGTACTCGTAGGATGATGCCCCAGATCCACTTACCTGCCGACCGGCAAGGAGTGTCGCGAGGCACGTCCCGAGCCGGCCTTGCCGTCGCCCGGTGTCCCGTCCCCCAAGGGCTGCGGTGAACCATGCCCAGGAGGCATCACGAGCATGTTCCACCGACTAGGGAAATTCGTCGTTCGCCGTGCGTGGTGGGTGATCGCCGCATGGGTCGTCGCGATGATCGCCATCGTCGCGTCGGCGCCGAAGGTCACCTCGCAGACGGACGAGTCCGCGTTCCTGCCCAAGCACTACGAGTCCATCCAGGCGGCGGAGCTCCAGTCGCGGGCCTTCCCGTCGAGCTTCACCCCCGCCGCGCTGCTGCTCTTCGAGCGCAACGACGGACAGGCGCTGAACGAGACCGACCAGGCCACGATGGACAAGGTCGTCAAGGGCCTCACCGACGCGCACATCCCCGCCGTCGAGACGGTCCTGCCGGTCGACCCCAAGAGCTCCAAGTCCAAGGACGGCAAGTACGCGCTGTCCATGGTCGCCATCGACAAGACCAAGATGCAGAGCCCGGAGTACAGCGAAGCCGCGAAGAAGCTCCGCGCCGAGGGCACCAGGCTCGCCGACGGCTCCGGACTGAAGTTCCAGGTCGGCGGCCAGGCCGCCAGCGCCCTGGACCAGAAGGACGCCTCCGGCGCCACCGACGCCATCGTCATGGTCGGCAGCCTGCTGCTGGTCATCCTGATCGTCGGCGTCATCTTCCGCAGCATCCTGGCCGGCATCCTGCCGGTCATCCTCTCGCTGGTCATCGCGATGCCGGTGGCCAACGGCCTGATCGCCGACGCGATCAAGATGTTCGACCTGAAGTCCTCCCCGATGACCTCGGCGATCCTGATCATCGTGGTGCTCGGCGTCGGCACCGACTACTTCCTCTTCCTGGCCTTCCGCTACCGCGAGCGGCTGCGCCTGGGCGAGGACCGCAAGACGGCCGTGGCCAACGCCGTGGGCCGGGTCGGCGAGGCGATCGCCTCCGCCGCCGGTGCCGTCGCCGTCGCCTTCGCCGTGCTGGTCCTCTCCAGCCTGGGCATGTTCACCGCGCTCGGCCCGGCCCTGGCCATCGCCGTCATCGCGACCGCCCTGGTCTCGCTGACCCTGGCCCCCGCCGTGCTCGCCGTCATCCCGTCCAAGGGCGTGTTCTGGCCGGGCAAGAAGTGGATGCAGGAGCCGAACAACGCCCGCTTCGCCGCGCTGGGCCGGATGACCGGCAAGAAGCCCGGCCTGGTCGCCCTGGTCTCCGGCGGCGTCCTGGTGGTGCTGGCCCTGGCCGGCCTCAACTACAACGGCACCTACGACCTGGCCGGCAGCTCGATGCCCAAGGGCAAGGAGTCGATGGTCGTCCAGGAGAAGCTGATGACCGGCTTCTCGGCCGGCGCCGCCGACCCGAGCCACGTCTACCTGACCAGCACCGACGGCGCGAAGCTCGGCGACGCGGCGATCAAGGACTTCGCCGGGAAGCTCCAGGGCGTCCCCGGGGTGGCCACCGTCGTCGCGCCGTCCGCCGAGGCCAGGACGGTCAACGCCGACGGCACCACCGGTGACTTCACCGTCCTGCTCAAGGACGCGCCGGCCTCCAACCAGGCCATCGACACCATCGAGAAGGTCCGGGACACCGCCCACGCCTCGGCCCCGGCCGGCAGCAAGGCCCTGGTCGGCGGCATCACCTCGGTGTACAAGGACATCAACACCGCGATGGTGCACGACTACACCCTGGTCTTCCCGATCGCGGCCCTGCTCATCATGATCATCCTGGGGCTCCAGCTGCGCAGCGTGGTCGCGCCCTGGTACCTGATGGCCTCGGTCGGCCTCGGCTTCGGCGCCACCCTCGGCGCCACCACCCTGGTGTTCCAGAACATCAAGGGCGAGCCGGGCCTGATGTTCATGCTGCCGATCTTCATCTACCTCTTCGTGGTGGCGATCGGCACGGACTACAACATCCTGATCATCGCCCGCCTGCGGGAGGAGGCCCGCGAGGGCCGCAGCCCGCGCGAGGCGGCCCGCGAGGCCGTCAAGCACGGCGGTCCGACCGTCGCGGCGGCCGGCTTCATCCTGGCGGCGTCGTTCGCGACCTTCATGTTCGCGGGCAACGTGCTCTTCATGGAGCTCGGCTTCTCGCTGGCCTTCGGCATCGTGCTGGCGGCCTTCGTGATGGCGATGTTCTTCACCCCGGCGCTCACCGCGCTGCTCGGCCACCGCGCCTGGTGGCCCGGCCACGCGGACAGCCCCGACCACGGCCACGGCCACGGCGCGGGCCCGGCCCCGCTGGCCGGCGCCCACGGCATGCCGGAGCCGGCCGGCCGGCGCTGACCCGACCGGGTCGGCGCGGCCGGCCCGGACCGGCCCGAGGAGGCCGGTGAGGACAGGCGGCGCCCCG
>NZ_JBSFWR010000047.1:0-59590 GCF_053594915.1 Kitasatospora sp. NPDC002543
CAGGGCGCGCCTTCGTAGGGCTGGGTGGCCACGACGGGGACGATGCTGCGGGTGCCGGTGGTGTCGTTGTTCTTCCAGGTGACGGAGAAGGGGACCAGCTCGCCCAGGCCGATCTGGCCGTTCTGGTCCAGGCCGTTGAAGGTGATGGCGATGCCGCCGGTGCCGGACGTGCCGCCGGTGGTCTTGGCGGCGGTCTTGGCCGGGGTGGTCTTGGCGGCGGTCTTCGTGTCGGTCCTGGCGGTCGCGGTCTGGTGGGCGGGTGTCTGCTCGGCCGGGGTCTCGGCGGGGGTGGTCGGCGTGGCCTCGGTGGTCGGCGTGGCCGGGGCGGGGGTGGCCGAGGAGGTGGCCGCGGGGGTGGTGGCGGGGGCCGCGACGGAGGCCCCGCCGTCGGTCGGGCCGCAGGCGGTGACACCGACGGCGGCGACGACGGCCAGCGGGACGATCTTCGCAATACGGGCGATAACGGACGCGTTCATGTGACAGTCCCCCCAAGGACAAGGTGATGGTGTGTTGCGGAAAGGACGGGCGCTCACTGTCGCGCCCCGAGGAGCCGGCCCGAGCCCCCCGGCTTCGCCGGCTCGCTCTCCCCGCCTCTCACCCTGATAGACGTCCATCCGCCCGGGGGGTTGCAGCCGGGTTCGAAGAAATTTTCCGAGCCCCCGGAACGAGGTCGGGGAGCGTGAGTGCGGTGTCCGGCAGGCCGTCGCGAGAGCGGACCCTGCCGTTGCGGCCGTCACCGCTGGAGGTCACTTCGGTGGGGTAGGGGGTCCGCACGGTCACTGTCCTTCCTGGACGGGGTGGGCGAACCAGTCGAGGGTCTTGGCGAGCGCTTCGCGCATCGGGGTGGCGCGGACGCCGAAGGTGCCGGTGTAGAGCGAGTCGTCCATGACGAACGGCTCGGTGTGCCAGTAGAACAGTTCGCGGTACTCGGCCATGAACTCCTCGTCGTACGGGCCGAACGGCTCTGCCTCGCGCCGCACCGTGATCTGCGTCGGCAAGCCGGTCAGGTCGCCGATGATGCCGTGAATCCGCCGGGTCGTGTACGGGCCGTCGACGGGCAGGTGCCACAGCCTGCCGAGTGCGCGCTCGTCGGAGCCGAGCGTGGCGAGCCCGGCGGCGAGGTCGGGCACGTAGGTGTAGCTCTTCGGCAGGTCGATGTCGCCCAGTCCGAGCCTGGCCGCGCCGGTCAGCGCGGCCGGGAACACCGACACGCCCAGCGAGGACAGCAGAACGCGCGGGCCGAAGAAGTCGGCCGCCATGCCGAGCGCGACCCGGACGTCCCCGCGCTCGTGCGCGGCCAGGTACCGCTCGGTGATCGCGGCGCGCGTCCTGCCCTTGGGGCCCGGTGCGGCGAGCGGCGTCCGCTCGGTCATCGGCACCCCGCCGGTCGGGCCGTACTGGTTGAGCGTCTCGACGGTGACCAGCTTCGCGCCGCTGCGGCCGACCACGTCGAGCAGCGCGTCCTGGATCACGGGCAGCACCTGCGGCTGCAGCCGGTACGGGACGTGGGTGCAGTTGTAGACGACGTCGGCGCCCTCGACGATCTCGGCGAGCGCGGCCCGGTCGGTCACGTCGGCCGCGACCCGCACCGAACCGGCGATCCGCTCCCCGCCGCCGGACCGGTTCACCGTGCGCACCTGCTTGCCCCGGGCGACGAGCCGCTCGGCGAGGGTGAGGCCGACCGGTCCGGTGCCGAGGACGACGTGCAGTTCCTGGGGCATGGGTTCTCCTCTGGGAATTGAGTGGTTGACCACTCACACTTTGGTTCGAAAAAAGGCCGCGCGACGCGGCCGTTCTCGCGGCGAAAGCCGATCGGTGACGGAACTCAGTAGTGGCGCAGGCCCGCCGAGAGCGTGTTCGCCCACGGCGCGTCGACCTCGGTGGCGCCGATCGCCACCACCAGGTGGCACAGCGCCCCCCTGGCCATGAAGTGCTGGACCGCGCCGGCGTCCGCGCCGGAAACGCTGCGCACGTACTCGACGGTCCTGGCGTAGCCGCGCCGCACCACCTCGCGCACCGCGGGCTCGGACGCCGCGGCCGCCTGGGCGTGCACCTGGACCAGCAGCAGGTCCTGGTCGGCGATGAGCCGGGCGTACTCGTCTCCCATCGCCATCAGCACCTCGTGCGGCTCGCTGCCGCGCGCCTTGGCCGCCCCCCTGGCGAAGCTGTCCCGCACAAGGTCGAAACAGTGCTCGACGACCGCGACGAACAACGCCTCCTTGCTGGGGAACAGGCGGTAGACATAGGCCTGCGAGATGCCCGCCCTCTTCGCCACCTCGGTGGTGTTGGTGCCGTAGTAGCCGCGGGCCGCGAAGCTGCTGACCGCGGTGCTGAGCACCGCTTCCCTGCGCTCCTCCGCGGTGCTGAGCACCCGTTTCGTCGTCGCCATATGAGTAATAAACCACTCACACTTTTTCGCGTCAACCCTTCGACGCTTCCCGTCGGGCCGCCCGACCCGCGCGGCCGACGACTCGTTCACCCGGAGCTCGACACGCACCTTGGTGCCGAGCTCCGGCGGCGGCAGGGTCAGTCGGCGGCAGGGTCAGGCGCGGCGTCGGTCGCTGTCGTCGCGGAGCCGGGCGGTGTGGTGGGTGAGGGCGTCGAGGCGGGTGGCGAGGTCGTCATGGCCGGTACCGAGGTGGGGGCGGACGGCGGCGAGGGGCTCCATGAGGTCGGCGGGATCGGTGGCGCCGAGCGCGGCGGTCAGGGCGGCCTGGGCGGGGCGGGCGTCGGGGGCGAGTGCGGTCATGGTGATCTGGGCGGCGAGAACCCGCAGCTCGGCGGCGTTGTCGCGGGCCCAGGCGGTGACCGTGCGGTCGGCGGCCCGCCGGTCGCGCACGGCCTTGACGCGTTCCGCACCGGTACCGCCTCGTGTCGTGCCGCCGGCGGGCTTGAGGCGCAGGTAGCGGTTCTCGGCGGCCTGGCGGCTGGCGACGCCCATGGGCCGGGCGAGGTCGGCCCAGGTGGCGCCGGCCTCCCGGGCGCTCTCCACCAGGCCGACTTCCCAGCCGGCGAGCTGGGCGCGCAGCTCACGCAGCAGCATCACGGCGGCCAGGGCCTGCTCGGGGCCTTCCCGCTCGTCGGGGGCGGTCGTGGGCCGGGGCGCGGGGTCCTGGGCGGTGCGGACGGCGTCGTCGATGGCGGCCAGCGCGGCCGCGGCCGCCAGGAACGAAGCGGGCTCGACCGGCTGAGGACCACCGGCGGCGGGTCGGCGGGGCGTTTCACTCATGAAGTCACTCTACGGGCGACGTGCCAACTTGTCATCGGATGGATGACGCGCTACAAAGGTGTCAGGTGAAGCGCACTGGCACCCATTCGATCAGTGGAGGTGTTTCGCGATGCTGCTGCGCACTGACCCGTTCCGCGAGCTGGACCGTCTGACCCAGCAGTTCCTGGGCAGCACGGGGACCTGGTCGCGTCCGGCGCCGATGCCGCTGGACGCCTACCGGACCGGCGACGAGTACGTGATCTGCTTCGACCTGCCGGGGGTCGACCCGGAGGCGATCGACATCGACGTCGAGCGGAACATGGTGACCGTCAAGGCCGAGCGCCGTCCGCGCCAGGAAGGCGAGGGCGTGAAGTGGGAGCTGTCCGAGCGCCCGCTCGGAGTGTTCTCCCGCCAGGTCATGCTCTCCGACACCCTCGACCCCGCCGGGATCACCGCCGACTACGACTCCGGCGTGCTGACCCTGAAGATCCCGGTCGCCGAGAAGGCCAAGCCCCGCAAGGTCGCGATCAGCCACAGCGGCGACCGCAAGCAGATCCAGGCCTGACCAACCCCCCGAGGCCGTTCCGGCCGCCCCGATCTCCCCCCTCGATCGAAAGGGCGGCCGGAACACCCCCGACCGCCGACCGCCCCCGCCGGCCCATCCGCAGCGACGCGGAATCGCCGTGAACGGCCAACCCTCATCGTGCGGGGGCCCGGCGGGATCGACCTCGGCTCCGCCCCGCCCCGTGCTCCGGCCGCCGCGCCCGAGTCGCACCGGGAGGTGGTACTCGATCCATCGGAGGTCGCGTTCACGGACCGCGCGGGCCCGGGCGCCCCGTCCGGGCCCGCGACCGGGCCGACCGCAGCGGCAGACGCCTGATCCTTCGCGGAACCAGCAGCCGCGGCGTCCGGCTGCACAGCTCACCGGGCCGCACCGGCGCCCAGCCCCCGACCGGGCACGGCCGCGCCGGACCTTGAACGGAGGGAGAACCGCGGTGACTCTTCGATGGGAGGCGTTCCTGGAAGAGATCCGGGAACGCGGCGAGTACGAGACCCCACAGGAGGCCGAGCGGGCCGCCCGGGTCGTCCTGGCTCTGCTCGGAGCCCACCTGGTCGGCGACGTGCGCGCGCAACTGGCCGCCCGCCTGCCGGAGACCATGGCCCTGATCCTGCTCAACCCCCTGCAGGCCGCCGAGCCGCTCAGCCCGGAACGGTTCGTGCGCGCGGCCGCCGCCTGGATCGAGGGCGCCACCGAAGCCACCGCCCTGTGGGACATCGGCGCCGTCCTGTCCACGGTGGCCGACGCCGCCGGCGACGACCTCACCGGGCGCGTCCTGCTCCAACTGCCGCCCGGCTACGACCTGCTGTTCGGCCGACCGCCCGCAGGCGAACGACCCTGACCACCCCTCACGCCACCGCCGGCCCGCCGGCGGCCAGCCCCTGGAAGGCCCCACGGTCATGACCCGCTACCGCCACCTCCTCCAGCAGGTCCGCAGCCTCGGCCGCTACACCACCGACGAGGAAGCCGAACGAGTCCTCGACGCCGTCCTGGCCCTCCTCGGCTCCCAGCTCACCGGCGACGAACGCCGCGACCTCGCCGCAGTCCTGCCCGAACGGGCCCGCGCCGTCCTCGCCGCCCAGATCCCCCTGCCGCGTCCCGTCACCGCCCCCGCCTTCGTCGACACCCTTGCCGACACCCTGGGCACCAGCCTCACCGCCGCCCGCTGGGACGCCTCCTCCGTCCTGGCAGCCCTCACCACACTGACCGACGACAACCTCACCGACCGCCTCCTCGCCCACCTGCCCCGCGGCTACGCCCTGCTGTTCGGCCGCGCCGACCTGGCCGCCGCCGCCTGAAACGGCGGTCGGCAGGCGAGCGCGATCAACGCCGGGCCCGGGCCTTCGCTTGCTGTCGGCGGCCTCCCGGACGGCCGGGTCCGGGCCGTCGGGAATCCCGCCCGGGAATCCCGACGGCCTTCCCCGCCCGGCGCCGGCCATGGGAGGGACGGCGTTCCACGACCGCCTTCCCCGAACCGTCGGACCGGGGCCCCTGTCTCCTCCGAGTGCGCCCGGACCCCCGCGGTTGCGGGAGAGTTGGGTCGTTTCGTGTCCGTCGGGTCGTGCGGTGGTGGATGATCGCGGTGTGAGTACATGGTGGGAGACGCGCCGTTCGGCCAGGCTGGCGGAGGTGGCGTACGGGCTGGAGCTCTTCGGCGCCGAACCGGTGGAGGACCCCGGCGTCGGTGAACTCGCCGATGCGGCCGGGGCCCTGGCGGGTGAGTACCGCGCCGGTGACCGGTCTCCGTCGGTCCGTCACGCCGGCGACTTCCTGGACCGGGCCGCCGCTGCCCTTCACGCCGCCGACGGCCTGCGCGGCACCCTCGTCCCGGTGGTCAACCACCACCTGCGCCACGCTGCCGCGGCCCTGGACGACGCCCGTGCCTGCCTGCTCGGGCAGGCCGTGCCCGCCGCCCTGCCGGTCCCGCCCGGCTGACCCGCGCCGAAGAGGGCGGTACGCGCCCGGACGCCGCGCCCACGAAGTGCCGACACCGCTCGGCGCCTCAGCGGCCCGGGCCGGGATCCCGGCCCGGGCCGGTCGGCTCAGGTGAAGGGCAGGAGCATGAGCGGCGCCGTTGTGGGGTGCGCGGAGCCGCCCGCCGGTTCGACGGTGACGCCGATGCCGCGCGCCCCGTTCGGCGCTCCGGTCAGCAGGAGGGCGCCGTCGCCGGCCGGCAGCAGCCCGGCCGGGCGCATCGTCCCCGCGTCGTCGAACCACAGCTCATACGTGCTACCGGCGGCGAGAACGGGCATGCCGGAGGCCAGGAAGCCGGCCTGGCCGCGGTAGTCCGACCACACCACCGTGCCCACCCCGCTTCCGCCGGCCACGGTACCGGTGACGGTGCGGGCGTCCGGCGCGGTGAGCAGCGCGGCGAAGCGGTCCTGCTGCTGCTGGAGGACGGCGGCGCGGGCCTGTGCCTGTCCGGCCCGCTGGTGCTGCCGCAGGGCGATGGCGCCGGCGCCGACGGCCAGCGCCAGGCAGGCCGCGAGAGCGAGCTTGGTCCAGCCCCGGGCCGGGCGGTCACGTCGGTGCCCCGGCACGGGAGCGGTGTGCGGGGCCTGCTGGCGCACCGTCGGCAACGCGGCCATCACCCGGGCCTTCAGCGCCGGCGGGGGCAGGAGCGCCTCGGCGGAGCCGAGCCGGGCGAGGGTCTCCGCGAACTCCGCGACCTCCTGCGTACAGGCGGGGCACCCGGCCAGGTGCCGTTCGAACTCGGCGCCTTCCTCGGGGTCGAGGGCGTGCGCGGCGTAGGCGCCGGTCAGGGTGTGCAGCTCGGCGGCGCTCACGCCCCCACCCCCAGGCAGTCGCGCAGACGGATCAGTCCGTCGCGCATGCGGGTCTTGACGGTTCCCAGCGGAGCGCCGAGAACCTCGGCGACCTGCGGGTAGGTGTAGCCCTGGTAGTACGCCAAGGTCAACGACTCGCGCTGCAGTTCCGTCAGCGTCTTCATGCAGCGCCGCACCTGCTCGCGCTCCAACCGGCCCTCGACCTGCTCGGCCACCTCGTCGAACACCGGAGCGTGCGAAGCCGCTGCCGCGCGCTGGTCGCGGTCGGCGGCCGCCTGTGCCGACCGGACCCGGTCCACCGCGCGCCGGTGCGCGATGGTCAGCACCCACGGCATCACCTCGCCGCGTTCGGCCCGGTAGCGGGCGGCGGTGCGCCACACCTCCAGCAGCGCCTCCTGGGCGACCTCCTCCGACTGCGCCGGATCGCGCAGCACCCGGCGTACCAGGCCCAGCACCGGCGCGGCCACCGCGTCGTACAGCCGGGAGAAGGCGTCCTGGTCGCCGCGGGCGACCCTGGCGAGGAGTTCTTCGAGGTCCGGGCCGGGCCGGCGGGGCCCGGACAGGTGGACGACGGCGCTCACCTGTCTGCTCGTCGGGGGCAACGGGCGGGCGGTGAGCCGTACGGACAGGCGGCGGGCAACGAGAGCCTCCCCACGACGGGGCCGGGACAAGGACCGGCCGGTGAACACGACTGCTGGCATGTGGTCTTCGGAGCCGTCGGGCCTCCGGTTTGGCCCCGGCCGCCGCCGGTTCACCGCCGCCCGCCGCGCGCCGGCCTCCACCCGCCCCCTGCGCTCCGGGGGCGTTCACCCGGCAGGGCGCGTCCGCCGGAGCGGGGGCGGCAGACAGCGGCCGGCAACCGGTCACCGACCGGCCCGGGGGACCTTTCCGGCCGGGGGAGGAGATCGGCACCCATCCGCCCCCACCGCCGCGACGAAGACGGGACGTGAGCAACGACGCAACCCAGGTACCACCGCGTTCCTGGCCCCGCCGGGGCGGCCTCCCGCGGGCCGGCGCCGCAGCGGCGACCGGATGGGCCGCCGCCGCGGCCGCGCTCGGCGCCGGTGAACTGGCCGCCGCCTTCACCGGCCCTGACAGCGCGCCGGTCATCGCCGTCGGGTCGGCCGCCATCGACCTGACACCCACTTCGCTCAAGGAGTACGCCATCCGCACGTTCGGCACCCACGACAAGTCGGTGCTGCTCGGCGGGATCTACCTGACGATGGCACTGCTCGCCGCGCTCGCCGGTCTGCTGGTCGCCCGCCACCCCGCGCTCGGGGCCGGCGTCTTCGCCGCCTTCGGACTGCTCGGCACCCGGGCAGCCCTCTCCCGCCCCACCTCCGGCCCCGCGGACGCCGCTCCCGCCCTGGCCGCCGGCCTGACCGGCACCGCGGCCCTCCTTCTCCTGGCCCGCGCGCTGCGCACCGCCGAGACCACGGCAGCGCCGGCGGCCGCACACGGCGACGCACCGAGCGGCCGCCCGGAGGGCGGGACCGAAGCCGAGCCCGTCGCACCCGGCGGCCCCGCGGGCACCTCCCGTCGCGCCGTGCTCGCCGCCACCGGCGCGACGATCGCCGTCGGAGCCCTCGCCGGTGTCGGCGGCCGCACGCTGTCGGACCGCCGCCACGACATCGGCGCGGCCCGCGCCGCCGTCCGCATCCCCCCGGCCGCCCGGCCGCTGCCGCCGCTGCCCGCCGCCGTCCACCCGAAGGTCTCGGGCCTGTCCCCGTTCGTCACCCCGAACGCGGACTTCTACCGGGTCGACACCGCCCTCACCCTGCCCCGCATCGACCCCCGCCGCTGGGCCCTGCGCGTCCGTGGCCGCGTCGACCACCCCCTCCTGATCACCTTCGACGACCTCCTGCGCGAACCGCTGGAAGAGCTCGACCACACCCTGTCGTGCGTGTCCAACGAGGTCGGCGGCCCTTATGCCGGGACCACCCGCTGGCTCGGCGTCTCCCTGCCCGCCCTGCTGCGCAGGGCGGGTGTGCACCCCGGCGCGGACCAGCTCGTGGGCCGTTCCCAGGACGGGATGACCATCGGCACCCCACTGGAGTCGGTCCTGGACGGACGCCGCGCGCTGCTGGCCGTCGCGATGAACGGCGAGGCCCTGCCCGTCGCCCACGGCTTCCCGTGCCGCAGCGTCGTGCCCGGCTTCTACGGCTACACCTCCGCCACCAAGTGGCTCGTCGACCTGGACGTCACCACCTTCGCCGCCTACGACCCCTACTGGGTGCAACGGGGCTGGGACCGCACCGGCACGGTGCGCACCGCTTCGCGCATCGAGGTCCCCGCCCCGTTCGCGCGGGTGCCCGTCGGCGACATCACCGTGGCCGGCACCGCCTGGGCGACCCACCGCGGCATCGCCGCCGTCGAGGTCCGCTTCGACGGCGGCCCGTGGCAGGAAGCCCTGCTCGCCCCCGACACCGGACCCGACCTGTGGCGGCAGTGGACCCACACCTGGACCGGCGCCGTCCCCGGTGCCCACCGGATCGAGGTCCGTGCCACCGACACCACCGGAGCCGTGCAGACCGAGACCCGCGCGGCTCCCTACCCGGCCGGCGCCGCCGGCTGGCACAGCACCGTCGTCACCGTCACCTGAGCCGCACCGGCCACCCGAACCACCCCCGACCGAACCACCTCCGACCGAACCACCCCCGCCCGGCCCGCCCGACGGGCCGGACCTTCACAACCGCATCAAGGAGAGAACCGCCATGACCACCACTCGCCGTCGCAGCTCCGTCGCCCTGGCCGCGGCCGCGGCTCTCGCGCTCGCCCTGGGAGCCTGCAGCAGCAGCGGCTCCGGATCCCCGACCGCGCCCAAGGCTCCGGCCGCAGCGTCGTCCTCCGCCGCCGCACCCGCCGCCGCGCCCGCCACCGCGTCCGGCGCGGCCATGAGCGGCCGGCCGTTCGGCACCGCGTGTGCGGCCGTGCCCAAGGACGGCGCCGGGTCCTTCTCGGGCATGGCCGGGGACCCCGTCGCCACCGCGGCCTCCAACAACCCGCTGCTGTCCACCCTGGTGACCGCCGTCAAGCAGGCCGGCCTCGTCGACACCCTCAACTCCGCGCAGAACATCACCGTCTTCGCCCCGACCAACGACGCCTTCGCCAAGATCCCCAAGGCCACCCTGGACGCCGTCCTCGCCGACAAGGACAAGCTCACCGAGATCCTCACCTACCACGTCGTCCCCCAGCGCCTCGCCCCCACCGCCCTCACCGGCACCCACAAGACCCTGGAAACCCACGACCTCACCGTCACCGGCAGCACCCCCGACTTCACCGTCAACAACAGCGCCAAGGTCCTCTGCGGCGACGTCCAGACCGCCAATGCCACCGTCTACATCGTCGACACCGTCCTGATGCCCGCCTCCTGACCGGCATCGGCCCACCGACCGCTGTCCGCCGACCGGGGCACGGAAGCACCGGTATCCCCGGCCGCCTGCTGTTCCCGGCCGACTCCCGGACGGCGGGGGAGCGGCGCCCAGAGAGGCGACCCGGCCACCCGGCAGGCCGCCGCGCCACGGCCCTCACCTGACCGGACCGGAGCCGACGGCGGGCGCCCGATGCTATGCACGGCGCCGCCGTCCCGGTCGGGCCGGGCCTTCCCGCCGGCCCCGGGGGCGCCGCCGCCCTGCTCAAGCGCCTCCGGGGCCGGGGGACGCTCCCGCGGGCGTCAGCCGAGGGCGCTGACGACGGTTTTCGTCGCCTGGGCGATCAGGGCGTCGTCGGAGGTGGCGTCCGCCTTGCCGCGGTCGGTCAGGACGACGATCACGATCGGGCCGCGCCCGCCCGACGGCCAGGCCACGGCGACGTCGTTGCGGGTGCCGTAGCCCGCGTTGCCGGTCTTGTCACCGATCCTCCAGTCGGCGGGCACCCCCGCGCGGATGTACGGGCCGCCGGTCGTGTTCCCGACCAGCCAGTCCGTCAGCAGCCCGCGCGGGCCTTCCGGGAGGACGTCGCCGAGCACGTAGCGGCGCAGGTCGGCGGCGAGGACACGCGGCGTGCTGGTGTCGCGGGTGTCGCCCGGGGTCGCCTCGTTGAGGGTGGGTTCGGTGCGGTCGACGCTGGTGGTCGAGTCGCCCAGGTCGCGCAGGGACTGCTGGACGGCCGCCGGGCCGCCGAGTTCGGCGAAGACGAGGTTGGCCGCGGTGTTGTCGCTGTACTGGATGGAAGCGGCGGCCAGATCACGCAGCTTCATGCCGGTCGCCACGTGCTGCGAGGTGATCGGTGCCCACGCCAGCACGTCCTCCTGGCGGTAGGGGACGACCTTGTCCAGGTCCGCGTCGGACGCCTTGCGCAGCAGGGCCCCGGCGGCGAGCGACTTGATCGTGGACGCGAACGCGAACCGCTCGTCGGTCCGGTGGACGACCTCCCGGCCGCTGCCGGTGTCCACCGCGTACACGCCGAGCCGGGCGCCGAACCGCTGCTCGAGTTCCGCGAAGGCCGCGCTTGCCGCATCGGCCGAGGCCGCCCCCGCGCCCGCCGTCACCGCCGTCGCAGCCGAGCCGGAGGCCGCCGTGCCGGGGGCCGCCGCCATCGAGGCGCCGCCCGCCTGGCCGCACCCGCCGACCAGCGCGGCCACGAGCAGGGCCACCGCGGGCAGCGCGGTGCGGGTACGGGTGCCGGTACGGCGGAGGTCGGGCGTCATCGGTGGTCTCCCCAAGCGGTTCGTGCAGTCACGGTCGCGCCCGCGGTGGTGGTCCACACCACCGCGATCCGCGCGATCACGCTCAGCTAAACAGGCCACGGGCTCCCCAGTCCAAGACCGCAATCATGAAGTGAGCGATATGAAAACACCTATGATTGCTGGCCACGGACCTGCCGGGGCACCTCCGCCACTTCCGCGCCGTCGCCGGGAAACGGCACTTCGGCCGTGCCGCCGAGCGCCTGCGCACCGCCCGGCCCTCGCTCGCCCCGCGGATCCAGCCCCTCGAACGCGAACTCGGCACGACCTGTCCGACCGCACCCCGCGCGCCGCCGTCCCGCCCGAACGGCGACGTGGTGAGCGAGACCGACCCGGTGGTTCCCTGCTGATCGGATCACCGGCTCGGCAAGCGGGCCCCCGAGCGCTTCACAGTCCGCAGGATCGGCGTGGTACGCACGTCGCGTACGCCCCGCACCGCACCGAGACGGCCGGTCAGGTAGCCGTAGAGCGCGGACTCGTCCGTTGTCACGACGGAGGCCAGGAGGCTGGTCGGTCCCGTGGTCGCGGCGACGAACGCTACCTCCGGATGGTCGGCGAAAGCGGCCCCGGCCGCGGCGAGGCGCTTCGGCTGCACCTCGATCCACAGAAGGGCGGCCGTACCGCGGCCGAGCGCACGCAGATCGACGTCGAGGTCGAAGGCGAGGATCCCATCGGCGCGCAGGGAGGCGATGCGGCGGCGGACGGTGGATTCGTCACGGCCGGTCGCCCGTGCCAACTCGCCCGCGGGCATGCGGCCGTCGCGGGCGAGCTCGCAGAAGAGCACCCGGTCGAGCTCGTCGGGCGCGTGCGCTCCAGGCACAGCCGACGGCCGGTGGGCGAGGGCCTCCACCTGGTCCGCTGACAGCGCGGACGACAGCGGCGCCCAGTCGGCGCCGCCGTCGGTGAAGGTGTGCAGCAGGCAGCACGCGTGGATCGCGGTGACCGACCGGGTAGCCGGCAGCTTGTCCAGCAGGAGGGCGTCCCGGTCGGCCTCATCGGCGTGCACGTTGCACAGCACCTCCGTGCCGCCGGAGGCGATCCGGACCCAGCGGGTGTCCGGCCGCCGGGCGAGTGCCGCCGCGATCTCGGGCGCGGCACCCGGCGCGCAGGCGAGCCGCAGCACCCACACGCTGCGGCCGACGCCCGAGGCCTGGACGGAGCCGACCACCCGGGCGGCACCCGACTGCCGCAGCACCCGGTAGCGGCGGGCGACCGTCGGCCCCGAGACGCCGAGAACGGCCGCGATCCGGCTGAACGAGGCGCGCCCGTCAAGGTAGAGGGCGTGCAGCAACTGCCGATCGAGCTGATCCATACCGGCAAGGCTGTCACGGCCGATGTCGGGATCCGGCACGAAGTACCCGGTGGGTGGACCGGTTCCGCGGCGCCCCGCACAGTGGCGGCAGGTTCCGGGGCCGGAGCCGCGCCAGACGTCGATCACCCGGAGGTACCGTGTCCGCCCTGCCCGCCACCACGCGTGAGGTGCGCCTCGCCCGCCGCCCCGCCGGGCTGCCCCGCAGCAGCGACTTCGACGTCGCCGAGGTACCGCTGTCCCTGCCCACGGCAGAGCAGGCACTGGTCCGCACCACGTACTTCCGGGTCACCGCCTCACTGCGCATGATGATCGGCGAAGGGGCCGAATCCGTCGAAGGCGTCCCCTTCCCCGTGCTGCGCCCCGGTGACCCCGTGGCCGGCGGCGCGCTGGGCGAGGTCGTGATCGCCCCCGAGGGGAGCGGCCTGAAGCCCGGCGACCTGGTCGCGCACGGTGCGGGTTGGCGCGAGTACGCCCTCGTCCCGGCAGCCGAGTTGAGTCCGCTGGACCCCGCAACCGATCCGGCCGTCCACCTCGGCCACGGCTGGACCGCCTACGCCGCGCTCACGCGCGCGGCCGGGATACGCCCGGGTGACACGGTCCACGTCACCGGGGCCACCGGCGCCATCGGATCGGTCGCCGCACTGGCCGCCCGCAGGCTCGGCGCCGCACGCGTCGTCGGTGGCACCGGCAGCGCGGCCAAGACCGAGGCGCTGATCAGCGGCTGCGAATACGACGCCGTGGTCACCGTAGGCTCCGGAAGCCTGACGGACAAGCTCGCCGCCGCCGCACCGGGCGGCCTCGACGTCGTCCTCGACACCGTCGGCGGCGACCGGCTGGCCGCGGCCGTCCGCGCTGCTCGAACGGGCGCTCGCATCGTCGTCATCGGTGCCCTGTCCGGCCAGCTCGCCCCGAACGGTCCCGGACGCTCGGCTCCGGTGAGCCTCGACTCCTTCCGGCTTCTGCTGAAGAAGGTCACACTGCGCGGCTACAGCGCCGACGACCACCCCGAGGCTGAGCAGGAATGGCTCGACCTCCTCGACGGAGCCACCGTCCCGCACCACGTCGTCGCAGGCATCGAGCACGCACCCCAGGCCCTCGTCGACACCATCGCCGGCAGGTACCTGGGGCCCGTCCTCGTCAAACCGTTCTAGGACTGTCTCTTCCTCGCCACACCACGGGGTCTCGCCCTGTTCCTCGGCCATCGATGGAACCGGCTGTGCTGGACCGTGGTGCACGAGGACATCAAGGGAGACGAGGGCTACCAGCCCGCCTTCACCGTTCAGGCCTGACAGCTCATCCGACCCACGCCTGGGATCGTCGGTAGCAACCCGGGGAAGCGGTCCGGCCCGGCCACCGTGCCCGGGCCGGACCGCGGCGGCTCGGCCCCGTCGGGGCGTGCGGCGTTGTCAGCCCAGTTGGCTGGGGGTGTACACGGTCTCCGCCCACTGGCACGGCATGCCGTCGCTGCCGTTCGCCGTCCGGTGGGCGGCCGCGTTGCGCGCCGCCGGCCATGGTGGATGTCCTGGCTCCTTGTCATCTTCGCGGCGGTCAGCAAGCCCTGGTGTCACCCGGTTTGCGTTACGTGGCGCCGTGCTCGGCCGTACACCCGATCACCCATATGCCTATACAATTCACTGAAAAGGCATGGACGATGTAGAGTCACCTAGCGTTTCAAGTCAGTTGAATAGGCGTGGAGGTTGTGGGTGTGTTCGTGACGACCGGTCAAGCCGGGACAGCGCTGGGGTGCTCGATCCCGACGGTGAAAAAGCTGATGGCTACCGGCGTGGTCCCCGGCGTGCGCGAACAGGGCCGACAGGTGTTCCCGCTGGCCGCGCTCCAGCGCCTGCAGGCCCGCCCGGCCGCCGACCTGACCGCGCTCGGTGTGGCCGAGGTCGCGGTGCTGCGCTCCGACGCCCCCGCGCGGGTAGAGGAGCTGGACCGGCAGTGGATCGGCTTCGGCACCGGCCTGGACCAGACGCAGCTGCTGGCCGCGCTGTCCGGGTGGTGGCGGTGCGACCCGGCCCGGGTCGCCGCCGGAACGGTGCTGCCGGTGACGGTCGCCGGGTTCGTCGTCGCGGTGCTGACCGGCCTGGCCGGGTGGGAGTCCGACGGCACCGTCGGCACCGCGGGCCGGTACCGGTTCCCGAAGGCGCGCCTGGCCGGCTACCTGACCGACCTCACCGCCCCCGCCAACGCCGCCGACCCCACCGACGCCGAGGACGCGCGCCTGGCGGGCCTGCTGCTCGGCACCCGCCTGCCGTCGGTGTCCGGCGGCCCGATCGCCTACGTCCCCACCCGACCCACCACCGCCACCGCCGAAGGGGAGTGACCCGCTGATGGACCGCAAGACGTACACCGCCGAGCTCGCGGGTCTGCGCGAGCTGCGCGCCGAGATCACGTCCGCCGAGAAGGCCGTCGCCGCCGCGCAGAAGGAGCTGGACAAGCTCACCGCCCGGCGCGCGCGCCGGGTGGCCGGGCTCGCGGGGTACGAGGGCGCGAAGGCCGACGCGGTCGCCAAGGCGGCGGGCCTGTCCGTCGGCGACGTCGTACGGATCGCCCCGCTGCTGGACCCGACCCCGGCCGCCGTCCGCGCCGCGAAGGTCGACGACCAGGCCGCCGCTGCCGGTGCCGCTGCGCCTGTCCCGGCCCCGGAGGCCGAGCCGGTCGACGAGCCCACGGCTGCGGTCGCCCCGGCGCTGACCCGCCCGGTCCCCGTACCCAAGCAGCCGGCCCCGGCCGCACCGGTGACGGAGGCGCCGGCCGAGGTCGAGGACCAGGCCGTTGCCGAGAAGCCCGACCCGGCCACTGCGCCGGTCGTCCCGGCCGCTCCGGTCGCCGCCGGCCCGCGTGAGCTGCCCGCCCTCCCCGAGGGCCCGGCCGGCGCCCGCTTCGAGGCCGTCACCACGGGCTTGGTGTCCAAGCGCCCCAACTTCACCCAGCAGACCCGCTCCACGGTGTTCCTGGACGCCGCGACCGGCGACCTGGCGGTGCGCGACCGCGTGGTGCGCCTCGACCTCGGCGCCCGCACCCCCGGCGGGATCCTGGACGCCGTCCTGCACGCCGCACCCGGCACCGAGCGGATCTACATCACCGCCGGCGCCCCGTGGCACGACGGCGCCGAGCGCTACTCCACCCTCAAGGACGCGGTCGCCGCGTGGCTGAACACGCCGTCCGAGCGGTGGACCACCGCCGTCGGCGCCGGCCGGGACAAGCTCGCCGGCCACTTCGTCCACCAGCGCCAGCCCGTCGGCCGCTACGCCCCCACCGCCGCACCGGACGGCGGCAGCACCGAGATCCGCTCGATGGGGGAGTGGTTCGACCCGGAGGGCGCCGACGTCGTCACCTGCCGCCAGGCGTTCACCCTGCTGTGGCAGGCGCTGCGCCGCCACTGGGACGACGCGGTCCTGATGGGCTCGCCCTCGCAGACCGGGCGGGACCTGTGGTCGCGCACCATCCCGACCACCGGCAAGTGGGCCGGCGGCTACCCGGTCCTGTCCGAGGAACTGCGGGGCCTGCTGCACGCGACCGGCGGCCAGGGCCGCACCGAACTGATCCTGCCGCCCCGGGTGCCGGAGCAGCTCCCGGCGCTGGTGGAGTACGACCGTACCTTCGCCTACGCCAAGCACCTGTGGAAGTCCCCGGTCGGCACCCCGCGCCGGATCACCGCCGCCGCGTTCGCCGCGATGACCGAGCAGGAGCAGACCAAGGCGCTGATGTCCTGCTCGCACTGGAACGTGCGTGTCACGGTCCCGGCCGACTGGAACCACGTCGGCCTGCTGCCCGCCCCCGTCACCGGGGACCGGGCCTGGGTCTACCCTTCAACGCCGGGGGAGACCTTCGTGACGTGGGCGGGCGGCGCGGAGGTCCACCTCGCCCTCGCCAACCACCTGACGCCGTGGAGGATCGAGGTCCTCGGCGGCCTGCTCTTCGAGGACGGCAAGCCCCTCGACGAGTGGGGCAAGCGCCTCAAGGCCGCCTGGGCCGACCTGGCCAACCTCTCCCGCATCCACGGCGACGAGCGCCAACGCACCGCCGCTCACCTCGCCTCCCGCGCGGTCCGCAGCGTGCTGCTGTTCGGCCTGGGCGGCTTCGCGCAGCGCCCGCGGCTGGTCTCCGGCACCACCCCGGCCGGCGAGACGCTCCCGGCCGGCGTGGAGATCCTCGGCCAGGACGGCCAGGTGGTGACCTGGCAGCGGCAGGCCGGATTCTCCCGCGACCCGTACGCCCACCCCGAGTGGGCCGCCTACGTGTGGTCCGGGGCGCGGGCGGCGCTGCTGGACATGAAGTACCGCCAGGGCAAGGAGGTCATCGGCCACGCCGGCGCCCTGCACGCCAAGCCCGGCACGGTCGTGTACTTCGGCACCGACGGCATCGCGCTGACCGAGCGCCAGCCCTGGCCCTACCGCGGCGAGCCCGGCGACTACCTCCTCAAGGGACACCTCACCGGCCCCGTCGCGCACCCGCAGTCCCAGGAGGAGTACCTGAAGCTGCGCGGCCTGGGTCGCGCCGAACTCGCCGCCGCGCAGGTGGCGACCGGAGGTGAGCAGCGGTGAGCCCGGCCGACCCGAACCAGCCGAACGAGGCCGCGCGGCTGACCCAGGAGCTCATCGACGAGGGCTACACCAAGCGCCAGGTCGCCAGGATGCTCGGCCGCGACGCGTCCTTGGTCTCCCAGTTCTTCACCAAGGGCAAGGGCGCCAGCATGGTGAACGCGCTGCGCCAGCTGGTGCGCGCAGTGCGGGGCGGCGAGCGGGACGAGGAGACACTGGCCGGGATCGCGGAGGCGAACACCGTCCGTCGCCGCACGAGGACCGGGCAGAAGGCCAGGGTGCGGGGCAAGGACGTGATCGGCACCCCGGGCGGGAGCATGGCCGGCCGGGCCGGGAAGCAGGCGATCAGGTCCGGTGCCGCGCACCTGGCCGGTGTGATCCACGCGGCCGCGGCCGCGGACGGCCGGGTCGCGCTGACCGTACGGATGCAGTCGCGGTACTTCACCCTGTCCGCCGGCTCCCGGCAGGACTCGCCCGGCATCAGGCGCGGAGTGGTCCCGCGCGCGGACGGCACGGAGGAGCGGACCTACGGCTCCTCCGCCACCGGCGGATTCTCCGCCGCCGAGTGGTCCCGCAGGGTGGCGGCCTCGCACGGCGACGTCGTCCACGCGGTGCTCACGTGGCTGGTGGAGACCGGCCGGGCCACCGAGGACGCGGAGATCGTCTACCTGGAGATCCGCACCTGGACCCCCACCGGGCACCAGACCACCGAAGTCCTCATCGGCTGACAGCGGCCGCGCTCGTCCGGCACCCGACCACCTTCCCGCACCGCCCGGCCGACGAAGGAGAAACACCGCCGTGGAGACCACCACCGCCACCGAGGCCGACGTGCCGGCCGCGTTCCACGCCGCGGCCGTTCAGCCGGTCCCGGCGCAGCCCTCCGGCACCGCCACCGTGAACCCGCTGCCGCTGCACGGGTTCCAGAAGGACGCGGTGGCGGCTGCGGTGCGCGAGGTGAAGGACGGCGGCCGCGCCACCGTCGTCGCGGCGACCGGCTCCGGCAAGACCCTGATCGCGGCCGGCTGCGCCCGCCGCCTGGCCGCTCGGGGCCGGGTGCTGCTGCTGGTGCCGACGATCGAGCTGCTGGAGCAGACCGCCGAAGCGTGGTCGCTGCGGGGCGGGCGCCGCGGCCTGGCCGTCGCGGCCTGTTCGCGGGAGGAGGCGCTGGAGAGCGCAGAGGCCGGCGGCCGGATCCACGCCGAGGTGACCACGCAGGCGGCCCGGCTCACCGACCTGGTCAACGGCGCCCCCGACAACCAGCCGGTCACCGTGTACGCCACCTATGCCTCGCTGGAGCGCATCGTCCAGGCCCACCGCGACTTCGGCCTGCCCGAGTGGGACCTCGTGGTCATCGACGAGGCGCACCGCACGGCCGGTTCGGAGGGGAAGGCGTGGGCCGCGGTCCACAACGACGCCCAGGTCCCCGCCCACCGGCGCCTGTACTTCACCGCCACGCCCAGGATCGCGGACGACCGGCGGGCGAAGGACGGCCTGGCCGACCTCGTCGACGCCGACGGCCAGTCTCTCCCGGCGTTCTGCTCGATGGACGACGAGAGCATTTACGGCAAGACCTGCTTCACCTGGACGCTAGGGCAGGGCATCGAGCACGGCTACCTCGCCGACTACCGCGTGCTCGTGCCGGTGGTGACGGACGAGGACCTGCGCGAGCTCCTCAACCTCCCCGCCGTCGCGGACCTGCGCTCCCAGCGCACCAACGAGGAACTGCTGCGCCTCGCGTTGCAGATCGCGGTGCTGCGCGCGGTCGCCGACCTCGGCCTGCGCCGCGTGATCACGTTCCATTCCCGGGTGGCCGGGGCGCGGGAGTTCGCGGGCACCCTGCTGGAGGCCTCGGAGCTGCTGCCCGATGCGGAGCGCCCGGAGCGGATCTGGGCGAAGGCGGTGGCCGGCACCGACCGTCTCAAGGACCGCCGGGCCGCGTTCACCGAGTTCAAGGCCCACACCGGCGAGGACGGCGAGGAGTGCGGCATCCTCTGCAACAGCCGGCTCCTGACCGAGGGGATCGACGTCA
Organism: Kitasatospora sp. NPDC002543; assembly: GCF_053594915.1. Classification (NCBI taxonomy): domain Bacteria; kingdom Bacillati; phylum Actinomycetota; class Actinomycetes; order Kitasatosporales; family Streptomycetaceae; genus Kitasatospora; species Kitasatospora sp. NPDC002543. Next base: position 19,129 of record NZ_JBSFWR010000047.1, read on the forward strand.
GAAGCGTGGACTCAATCGTCTTTTCGGATCCGAAGTCGTCGGTCATTGACATCGTCCAGGCCGTCGGTCGGGCGCTACGCCAATCCTACCGTCAGGGCAAGGTCTCCTGGATCATCATTCCGGTCTACCTCCCCACCCCTGAGGTGGGCGACGACACGGCGGCCGCCGACCCGTCCGAGGTCCACGATGCCGGCGAGGCAGTGAAGGCCGAGGCCGACGCCGAGATCGAAGCGTCCTCCTTCCGCACGATCTGGCGGGTCCTGCGTGCCCTGGCCGCGCACGACACCCGGGTGGTCGGCCGGATCACCGAACTGCGCGCCCACCGCTCGCAGGGCACCTCGCACATGACCGCGGCCAAGCCGGCCGAGGGCGAGGCCGGGGAAGCCGAGCAGCAGCCGGCCCCGGTGGAGTCGCCGATCGAGTGGCTCAAGATCAACGCCCGGCACCAGGCGGCCCGGATCCTCCAGACCGTCAAGCTGCGGGCGTTCAACCCCAGGGCGGTCGAGTGGCAGCGCATGCACGCCGTCGCGGAGGTCTTCCACCTCCAGCACGGCCACCTCGACCCCACCGACAAGACCGAGCACGCCGAGCTGATCTCCTGGCTCACCCGCCAGCGCCACCTCAACGGCCGGCACCTGCTCGACCCCGCCCGCGTCTCGGAGCTGGACGCGCTCGGCATGATCTGGTCGAAGAACGCCAACGCCTGGGAACGCGGCCACGCCTACGCGAAGGCGTTCCACCAGCAGCACGGACACCTCGCGATCCCCGCCACCGCGAAGCTGGACGACTACGCGGTGGGCGCGTGGATGCGCCGCCAGCGCAGGGCCGCGGGCCTCACCACCGACCAGGTGGCCAAGCTCGACGGCCTGGACGAGCTGTGGCGCCTGGAGCCGGACTGGAACAGGTCGTACCGCCGCTTGCTCGCCTACCTCGCCGCCGGCGGCACCCTGGACGGCCCGGCGAACCGAACCGGCGGTGAGGCGGACCCGACTTTCCGGCCCGGGACCTGGCTGCGCAAGCAGGCGGGGGCCCGCACCGACGGGAAGCTGACCGACCACCAGGCCGTGCTCCTGGACGCGCTCCACCGGCACGCCGAGACCGTCACCGGCGGCCGGATCGGGTGATGCTCCGCCGAACGGCGGCCCGGGGAGCCGTCCTTCGGCGAGCGCGCGTCCGACGCGCGCCGTGGGTCTCCCGACGGTACGGGGAGTCGATCGCCCCGGCTGCCGGCGGTGCTGCTACTTCTGCCAGCCGATGGTCTCGGGCAGCGGGCTGTGGAAGATGGCGGCGCCGACGTTGGCGAGGCCCTTGCGGATGCCGAAGGTGGAGGGGCCGCTGAAGAGCGGCAGCAGGGCGTACTGCTGGAGGGCCTTCTGCTCGACCTCGTTGGCGGCCGCGATCTGCCGGTCGAGGTCGGCGATTTCTCCGGTGGCGCGGATCTCCTTGTCCAGTTCGGGGGTGCCGGATCCGGTGATGTTGGAGTCGCGGTCCGAGCAGTAGAAGTCGCACAGGGACCGTGCGCCGAAGGGGTCCGTCGTGCGGTTGCCGGAGATGAACAGGTCGAAGCGGCGGTCGCTGATCACCTTGGAGAAGTCGTTCTCGGAGACCTTGTTGACGTTCACCTTCACGCCGACGGCCTTGAGCATCGCGGTGAACGCGCCGACGGTGGCCTTCTCGATGGGGTCGTCGCCGAGCAGGGTGTAGCCGAGTTCGAGCGTCCTGCCGTCCTTGGTGCGGATGCCGTCGGCCCCGGGCTGCCAGCCGGCCGCGTCCAGGGTCTTCCGGGCCTCCTCGGGGTCGTACTTCAGCACGGCGGCGACGTTGTCCTGGTAGCCCTGCTGGAAGCTGTAGAGCACCGCCGAGCCGGGCAGCGGTTCGGTGTAGTCGAGGCCCTGGAACCGGATCTTCGCTATCTGCGCGCGGTCGATGCTCTCCTGCACCGCCTTGCGGACCTGGAGGTCGCCGAGGAGCGGGGACTTGGTGTTGAGGTGCAGCGAGATTTCGAAGGGGCTGCCGCCGCTGCGGATTTCGGCGTCCTTGGCCGTCCTCACCTGCTTGAGGGTCTCCGCGGTCCCGACGGGGGCGTAGTCGATTTCGCCGTTCTTGAAGGCGTTGACCGAGGCGGCGCTCTCCAGGTTGACGTAGACGCGCTTGTCGAGCTTTCCCTTGCGGCCCCACCAGTTGGGGTTGCGTACGAAGGTGATGTTGCCGGACTGGGAGTCCCAGGTGCCCACGGTGTACGGTCCGGTGCCCCACTCGGGGTGGGCCGTCTTGACGTACGCCGTGTTGAAGTTGTCGACGGTGGCGGCCTGGGGGTGCAGGAAGGTGGTGAACAGGGCGGACCAGGCGGGGTTGACGCCCTGGAAGGCGATGACCGCCTGCTTGTCGTCCGCGCCCCGGGTGACGGAGGTGATGCGGTCGTAGCCGTCGGTGGAGGAGGCCGCGTAGGCCTTGTCCGAGCCGTTGTTGGCCTTCCAGGTGGCCTCGATGGCCCGCCAGTCGATCGGGGTGCCGTCGTTGAACGTGGCCTGGGGGTTGAGGGTGATGACGACCTTCTGGTCGCCGCCCTCGACGGAGACCTTCACGTCGCTGTAGTAGTCCGGGTTGTACTGGACCTCGCCGGTGGGCGAGTAGGTGATGGCGTCGGCGTTGTACCAGGACCAGACCCTCGTGGCGGTCAGGGTGGCGTTGACGTTGAAGGGGTTGCCCTGTTCGTCGAAGGTGCCCGCGCTGGTGTAGGTGCCGCCGTCCTTGATGTTCTCGTACGGCTGCGGGTTGTAGTCGGTGACCGAGGACGCGACCTTGGCGGCGTTCTTGGCGTCCTGCCCGGGGGAGGCGCCGGTGGAGCCGCCGGAGGGGGACGGGGAGGAGCAGGCGGTGGCGGCGACCGAGACGGCCGCGGCGAGCGAGAGGGGCAGGGCGAGCTTCCGACGCATGGGGTGTCCTTGGTGGGATTCGGTGAGACGGGGAAGAACGGGGGCGGGGTCAGACCGCGTGGCAGGCGTACCGGTGGTCGGAGCCGTCCGGGGCGGCGACGGTCGCCGGCCGTTCGGTGCGGCAGCGCGCGCGTACGGCCTCGCCGGCCTCGCGGTACAGCGGGCAGCGGTCGACGAACACGCAGCCCTCGGGCAGCCGGGCGGCGCTGGGCTGTTCGCCCGCGAGGACGACGCGTTCGCGGTGGCGCTCGCGCTGCGGGTCGGGGACGGGTATCGCCGACAGCAGGGCCCGGGTGTAGGGGTGCCGGGGCCGGGCGAAGATCTCCTCGGTGGCGCCGGACTCGACGATGTGGCCGAGGTACATCACCGCGATGCGGTCGGAGACGTAGCGCACCACGGCCAGGTCGTGGGCCACCACGAGGTAGGCCAGGCCCAGTTCGCGCTTCAGCCGGGCGAGCAGGTTGACGATCTCGGCCTGCACGGAGACGTCCAGGGCGGACAGCGGTTCGTCCAGGGCCAGCAGTTTCGGCTCGCGGGCCAGGGCGCGGGCGATGCCGACGCGCTGGCGCTGGCCGCCGGACAGGGCGGCGGGGAAGCGGTCGCCCGTGGCGCGTTCCAGGCCCACCAGGTCCAGCAGCCGGGGGACCCGGGAGCGGATGGCCGCCCGGTCGGCGCCGGCGGCCCGGAGCGGTTCGGCCAGCAGGTCGAAGACGGTCAGCCGGGGGTCCAGGGCGTCCGTCGGGTCCTGGAGGACGATCTGGATGTCGCGCCGCAGCTCGTTCACCCGGGCCGCCGAGCGGAGCGTGGCGACGTCGGTGCCGGCCACTTCGATGCGGCCGCCCTCGGGGGCGCGCAGCCGCAGCACCTCGCGCAGCGTGGTGGTCTTGCCGCTGCCGGATTCCCCCACCAGGCCCAGGGTTTCGCCGGCGCGCAGTTCGAAGCTGACGTGGTTGACGGCGTGCAGGGTCCCCACCCGGCGTTTGAGCAGGGCCCCCTTGGTGATCGGGAACGTCTTGACGAGGTCCTCGACGCGCAGGACCACCTCGCCGGCCCTCCGCTCTCCGGAGCCGGCCGGTGATACGGAGTCGGTCGGTGCTCCGGAGCCGGCCGGTGCTGCGGGGACGGGGACGGCCTGCCCGGCCGGGTCGAGGCCGCCGTCGGCGATCTCCCGCGCGCGGTGGCAGGCGGCGCGGCCGGTTCGCCCGGCCGGTGCGGCCAGGTCCGGTTCGGTGCTCCGGCACACGTCCAGGGCCACCGCGCAGCGGGGCGCGAAGGGGCAGCCGCCGGGCAGGGCGACCAGGGACGGCGGCTCCCCGCCGACCGGGACCAGGGGCCGGCGGACGCCGCTGTCCACGGTCGGGACGCTGGCCAGCAGGCGGGCGGTGTAGGGCATCGTCGGGCGGCGGAAGAGCTCGTCGACGCCGGTGTGCTCGACGATCCGTCCGGCGTACATGACGGCGACGTCGTCGGCGTGGCCGGCGACCACGCCCAGGTCGTGGGTGATCAGGACGAGACCGGCACCGGTCTCGCGCTGGGCCAGGCGCAGGACGTCGAGGATCTGGGCCTGGACGGTGACGTCGAGCGCCGTGGTGGGCTCGTCGGCGATGAGCACCGAGGGCCGGTGGGCGATGGCCAGGGCGATGACGACACGTTGGCGCATGCCGCCGGAGAACTCGTGCGGGAACGCCTTGGCGCGTTCGCGCGGATCGGGGATGCCGACCAGGTCGAGCAGCTCCACCGCCTGTTCCCAGGCGTCCTTCCCGGACAGTTCCCGGTGCACGCGCAGGGCGTCGGAGAGCAGCCGGCCGACGCTGAAGATGGGGGTGAGCGCGGACATCGGGTCCTGGAAGACCATGCCGATGTCCTTGCCGCGCACCCGGGAGAGCTCCTTGTCGTCCATCGCGGCCAGGTCGCGCCCGCCCAGCAGGATCCGGCCGCCGAGCCGGGCGGTCGGCGGCAGCAGGCCCATGACGGCGAGGGCGGTGGCGGACTTGCCGGAGCCGGACTCGCCGACGATCCCCAGGGTGCGTCCGGGCAGGAGGTCGAAGTCGACGCCGCGCACGGCCTCGACCGGTCCGGCCTCGGAGGGGAAGGAGACGCGCAGGCCGCGGACGGACAGGACGGGCGCGGGGCCGGCGGGTTCGGCCGCGGGCCCGGTGCGGCGGGCGGGTGCGAGGGTCATCGTCGGCCTCCTGCCGCGCCGGTGGTGGAGGTGGGGTCGAGGGCGTCGCGCAGGCCGTCGCCGACGAAGGTCATCGAGACGGTGAGCAGCACGGTCAGCCCGGCGGGGAAGGCGAAGAGCCAGGGGGCGCTGGTGATGGTGCCCGCGCCGTCGGCGAGCATCGTGCCCAGCGACACGTCGGGGGTCTGGACGCCGAAGCCGAGGAAGGACAGGGCGGTCTCGCTGAGCACGGTGGAGACCACGCCCAGGGTGAGGTTGACGATGAGCAGGGAGCCCAGGTTGGGGATGATGTGGCGCACCACGATGTGCAGGGGGCGCACGCCCATGTACTCCGCGGCGCGTACGTAGTCGCGCTCGCGCAGGGACGTCGACACCGACCAGACCACGCGGGCGGTGGACATCCAGCCGAACACCGTCAGGACGAGGACGAGGACCCGCCAGTCGCCCGCCAGCCGGTGCGAGACCAGGGCGAGGACGAGGAAGGACGGCACGACCAGCAGGAAGTGGATGAGGGCGAGGGTCGCCTTCTCCACCCGGCCACCGACATAGGCGGCGCCCGCGCCCACGACCGCGGCGAGGGCGACGGTCAGCAGGGAGACGGTGACCGCGATCACCAGTGAGCGCTGGAGGCCGTGCACGGCGGCGGCGTAGACGTCGTTGCCGCCCTGGTTGGTGCCGAACCAGTGCTCGGCGCTCGGGGCCTGGGTGAGGGCGGAGAAGTCGGTGTCCGCGTAGCCGTACGGGGTGAACAGGCCGCCGAGCGCGCTGAACAGCACGAGCAGCAGGAAGATCACCACACCGGCGACGGCGGTCCGGTTGCGCAGGAAGCGGCGCAGGTAGAGGCGGCGCCGGCCCAGGTAACGGCCGTCGTGCCCGTCGTGCTTGTCATGATCGGCGGCCAGGACGCCTTCGGTGCCCGCGTCGGGACCCACAGGGGTCACATCGGGGCTCACGGGGGTCACAGGGGTGCTCATCTCAGCTCACCCGCACCCTCGGGTCGAGGAGGACGGTGGCGATGTCCGCGAGGATCGCGCCGACCGCCGTCAGGGTGGCGGCGAAGGCGGCGATCGCCACGGTGCCGTGCACGTCGTTCTTGCTGATGGTCTGGATGAAGTACTGGCCCATGCCGTTCCAACCGAAGATCGTCTCCGTGAGGACCGCGCCGGTGAACACCGCCGGGATGCTGAAGGCCACGGACTGGGCCGTGGGGATCAGCGCGGTGCGCAGGGCGTGCCGGCGGATCGCCTGGGCGCGGGTGAGCCCGGTGGCCCGGGCGGTGCGCACGAAGTCGGAGCCGATGACGTCCAGCAGCAGCGAGCGCTGGGTGAGGTGGTAGCCCACATAGCCCGTCAGGGTGAGCGTCAGTGTCGGCAGGATCAGGTGCAGCAGCCGGTCGCCGACCGTCGCCCAGAACCCTTCCACGCCGGGCGAGTTCTCGCCCGCGACGTACAGGAAGTGCCAGCCCGCCTGCTCGTTCAGCCGGATGGCCAGCAGCACCAGGGCGAGGGCGGCGATGGACACCGGGACGTTGAACAGCGCCACGGACAGGGCCTGGGCGGCCCGGTCGCGCCGGCCGTACTGGCGCGAGGCGGTGTGGACCGCGAGCGCGACCCCGACGACGACGGACAGGACCGTCGCGCCGATCACCAACTCGGCGCTGACCAGGGAGCGGTGGCCGATCTCCCCGTTCACCCGCACCCCGACCGGGGAGCGGCCCCAGTCGAAGCGCAGGACGACCCCGCTCAGCCAGTCCCACCAGCGGTGCAGCAGCGGCTCGTGCGGGTCGAGGTTGTACGGGGCCAGGGCCCGGGAGATCTGGTCCTCGGTGCGGACGGGGCGCAGCTCCTTGAAGTTCGAGCGCGGGTCGAGGAACCAACTGGCCAGGAAGTAGGTGGCGTTGGTGGCCGCGGCGATCACCAGCAGCCACCCCGCCGCGCTGCGTGTCACGTACCGGAGCACGGACGCCACCTCCCCGCCGGATGCGACGGGTACGGCCGGGGAGCGCTGGGTCTGGGGGAATTGGGCATGCGGGTGGAACTTCCTCTGTCCAAGGGGTGGTCGCACGATCGCGCAGAGACCAGTATGTGTACGAGCGACACCCGGCACCAGGGATCAGGGCACGTGGACACGAACACGAAACGCCCCCGCAGCACACGCACGCGTCCACGTCACATTCCGTCGAATCCGCAGGTCGCAGCGGCCGCAGCGGCCGCGGCGGCCACCGGCCCGCGCCGCCGCCGAGCGCCGGCGGGCGCGCGCCCTGGTGCGCGTGCCGGACTCGCCGCACCCCGGCGTCTCCCCGCGCCACCTGGCCGCGGTCGTCGCCCACGGACACCGCGTCGAGCACATCGCCGACGAGGCCTTCGACCGGGCACCCGAGACCGCGGGCGCGCGAGTTCACGGTGCGCCTGCTCCACGAGACGGTGCTCGTCTCGGACGCGGTGATCGGCTACCCCGCGCCGCGCGCCCTCGCCGACACCCTCTCGGGATCACCACTGCTGCGCCTTCTCGGCCGCGTCGAACAGCCCGAAGCCGGCGTCCACGGCATCCGCGTCGTCGGGGCCGTCCTCGTCGTCCTCACCGCCCGGGGCCGGACTCCCTCGGGGTGGCACCGGCGTGGGCCACGGTGTGGTGGCGTCGAACGGCGTCGCGGGGCCTCGTCGTCCCCGGCCGCCGTCCCGGGCCGCGTGCGGTGCCGGGCATGCTCATCGTGTCGGCTCAGGCCCCTGCGGTACTGCGCCGGGTGTTTGGACCGAGCGGGCGGCGGCCGCCAGCAGCCGGTAGGAGTGGGCCCGCTCGTCGGGGTCGGCGATGCTGGTGACCGCGCAGATCTCGGTCGCCGCGAGCTCGGTCGCCAGATCGCACAGACGCGCCACCGCGGTCTGCCGGTCGCCGACCAGCCAGTCCGTGAGCCGGCGGCGCAGCAGTTCCTGCTCTGGCCCGGTCGGTTGCGTTTCGGCGGCCTGCGGCACCGTGGGAAGGGGCGAGGGACGTCCCTGCCGGGCGTGCAGGAGCGCGGTGGCCGGGACGCGGGCCAGTGCGGCGGCCCGGCCCGGGTCGTCGGACAGGTAGACACCGAGGCTGAGCAGCAGGTCGGGTTCGGGGTGACCGGGTGAAGGCCGGTAGTGCCGGCGGTAGGTGTCGGCCGCCTGTCGTGCCCCGCGCAGGCTCAGGTGTCCTGCGAAACCGTAGGGCAGCCCCAGTTCGGCTGCCAGCTGCGCCACTGGCGGGCTCGATCCCAGGACGCGGACCGGGATCGGGGCCTCGGCGGCGGCGGACATGTCGTCGAGGTGGCCGACCAGTTCGGCGATCTGACGGCGGAACCGCTCCGGTTCGGCTGACGGTGTGGTGCCGCGCAGCGCCAGGCCGAGCGCCGGCCGACCGGCGAGCGCACGCACGACGCCGAGCTCGATCCGTGGCCCGTGGAGGCGCGCCAGTGCGCGGAAGCTCTCGGCGACTCGGAAGGGCGCGTGGTTGGGCAGCATGATGCCGCCGGCACCGACTCGCAGTGTGGAGGTCTCGTTGGCGATCGCCGAGATCAGGACTTCGGGGGCGGTGGCCGCAGAGGCCGGGTTGGCGTGGTGCTCGGCCACCAGGTACCTGGCCGCACCGAACTCCTCGGCCTTCCGGGCCAGCTCGATGGAGCCCCGGAGGGCGGCGGCCGGGCCCTGGTGCTCGAAGACCGGGCACAGGTCGAGTACGGAGATCTTCATCGACGGACCGTTTCGGTTTCGTGGGGCAGGGGGTTTCAGCGCTCGGTGGTCAGGTGGTCGGCTGCGCGCAGGGCGAGCACGGCCAGTGCCCCGGTGCCCAGTGTCCAGAGCGCGGCCCAGAGCAGGTCCGCGGCGGAGCCCGCCCAGGTCGAGCGCAGCCAGTCGACCTGGTACGTGAGCGGGTCCAGCCGGGCCACGAAACGCAGATAGCCGGGCGCCGTGTCGAGCGGGTAGAACAGCGGCGCGGCCAGTACCACCGGAAGGGCGGTCAGGGTCACCACGAAGTCCCGCGTTGCGTACGATTGGACCCGGGCGGCCACGGCGGCTCCGGCCAGCACCCAGCCGGCGTCCACCAGCAGCGAGCCTGCCACGGTGAGCAGGAGTCCTCGGCCGGACAGGCCCGACAGCGCGCCGAGCGGTGCGGCAAGGCCGATCACCACCAGCAGTTGGAGCAGGAAGACGCCGCCGAGCACGATCAGCACGCTCAGCAGGTAGCCCGTGGTGCCGCCGCCGTACATCCGGTAGAAGGCGAAGACTCCCCATTTGCGGTCGTTCGACACGTCCGAGACGGCGGCGGTGCCCGATCGGAAGGCCAGCATGGCCAGCATGCCCGGCAGGACGAATGCCAGGTAGTGGTGGGCCGTGCCGCTGCCCGAAGCGCCTACCGCGCCGCTGACGCCTGCGGCCAGGAAGAGCAGGTAGGCGACCGGTTCGATGATGCGGCCGTAGTAGACCTGGCGCCAGTTCCACAGTGAGGCGAGATGGAACCGCACCGCGATCAGTGGGCGGGCGCGGGTCATGGGGTCTCCGTCTCGGTCAGTGCCTGGTAGGCGGTCCACAGGTCCTCGGATCCCGGTGCGGCGCGCAGGAAGGCGGCGGTGGGCCGGTCTGCGAGGATCCGGCCGCGGTGAATGGCGACCACCCGGGTGCAGTAGCCGGAGAACCGCGAGGTCTCGTGGGTGCTCACGAGCACGGCTCCGCCGGCCCGGGCACTGTCCTGGAGGTAGTCGAAGACCTGTCGCACGGCGTCGGGGTCGAGACCGGTGGTGGGCTCGTCGAGCAGCATGAGGCGCGGGCGTCCGGCGATGGCCCGGGCGATCTGGCAGCGCCTGAGCTCGCCGCCGGACAGGGTCTGCGCCTGGCGGTGCAGTACCGGCCCCAGGTTCAGGATCTCGGCGATCTCGGTTGCCGCTCGTCGCACGCCGCGCAAGGTGCCGCGGCGAAGTGCCAGACCGAGCTCGATGTTCTGGCTGACCGTCAAGGACCAGTCGATCACTTCGCGTTGCGGGCACCAGCCGAACTCGGCGACCGGGACGTCCCGGCGCACGGTTCCCGAGTCGGGCCGGCGCAGACCGGCGACGATGTCGAAGAGCGTTGACTTCCCTGCTCCGTTGTGGCCGATGAGTGCGACCAGCTCGCCGGCTTCGAGATCCAGTGAGGCCTTCTCCAGGGCCGGCGCGGGATTGCCCGGGTACTGCTTGGAGACCCGGTCCACGCTCAGCACGCCGGGTCCAGTGCCTCGGTGGCCGCCAGCCGTGCCTCGATCAGGTCGGCGACCTGTTCCGGCCCGGCTCCGTCAGGTATGCCCACCACGAGCGTGCGCTCGGGCAGTTGCTCGGAGATCCGGTGGCGGCTCGCTCCGGAGAACCAGACAGCGGGGTCGGTCCGCCGATCGGCCGGCCCCGTCGAGGCCTGTTCCGACGGGACCAGCCGTACCAGGTGCCTCACGTTGGTCTGGTCGAGGTTGGGCCTCCCGAGGAACCGTTCAGAGCGGGCCAGCAGCACCAGACCGGTGTCGGGGGAGACCGTTTCGCGGTGCTCGCCGTCCAGGATCCGGGCCAGATGGTGGCGCCGCCCCCCGCGGCGGAAGCCCAGCGGGCTGTCGTGGCGCAGGAAACTGCCGCTGTCCACGTCGAGCACGGCGAGGCTGTCGCTGACCAGTCGGGCACCCCGCGAACAGAGCACGAGTGCGGCCGAGGTCTTGCCGATGTAGTTGTCCCCGGTCAGCAGCACCCCGGTGCCGTCAGCCAGTTCCAGACAGGTGCCCGGGCCGACGGCCAGGCGCTCCCAGAGGCGCGAGTACCGGAACGGCGGAAGCGGGGAGGGGACTTCGGACCAGTCGGTGAACGTGTGGTCGACTTCACGGTGCCAGCCGTCCTCGGTCCTTCGGTCCACCTCGATCCGCTTGGTCAGGCCGTCCTTCCGCAGCAGGCTGGTGAAGAATCCGCGCTCGGGCCATTCCGGGCAGCTCAATGTCACCACGACCTCGGTCCGCTCCGGCGCAGCGGGTTCGACTCGCTGTCCGCCGAAGTAGAACAGCGCCTCGGTGGTATCGGCGGAGTGGCAGCGCAGCCGGGTGATCACGTCGTAGAAGTCGAAGTAGAGGTCCGTCAAGGGAAGATCCATGTCTCAGGTCCCGGTGCTTGCGTTCAGGGTGGTGGAGAGCTCCGCCACCGCCTGTCGGGCGTGTCGGGCCGGGTCGAAGGCGAGCCGCCAGCTGTGCTCGCCGATGCGGTGGAGTTCGAACTCGGCCGCGGGGCTGAGCACGACGGTCCAGGACCATTCGGTCCGCTGCGGGGCCCGTCGAACCGGCAGAGCGGCGGGGTGCACCGCCCAGGTGGTTCCGGTCGGTGTCCGAAAGGAAGGCGCCGCGGCCAGGAAGGGACGCAACCACGGGTGGACGCCGAGCGTGCGCTCCCGCACCCCGATGGGCCGGCGGTAGGAGAGCAGCCGCCGTTCCCGCTCGATCGGCACGGTGTCGTCGCTGACGAAGCCCCAGCCGGTCCGGAGCAGTTCCAGCAGCAGCACCGACTTGCCCGCCAGGGACGGCCCGTGCAGCAGCACCGCCTGGTCCGGAGCCCACGGTGCGCTCGCCGCACTGGCGTGCACGGTGCGGACCGTGCTGCTCAACGGCGGGAACGGGAACGGTGGGAGCGGGCTCGGCTTTCTCGCCGCCCCGCGGTATTTCTCGTAACAGGACCAGTCGAATTCTGGAGTGCGTAGAAATATGCTTCGCAGGGCATCCGCAGAACCGTCCGTAAAGGCCTTCGATTCTGCCGTGAAAGCGATCTCGAAATCTGCGCGACCGGACGTTCCCGTGCGCCGGTGATCCTGGAAGTAGTAGTCGAAATGAGCCAGGTCCGCAGAATTCTGCAGCAGCACGTCGACCGTCGTTCCCCAGAAGTCCAGCCGCAGCCGGCTCAGTCGTTCCAGTGCGTGCGGGGCAACGTCCACGGCTCGCTCCCCCCGATGTACAGCGTCATCCCGCTGTGACTGCTGGACACCAGGCTGTCGAGCTCACCGACGGTGGCGTGGCTGATCTGCGGGGCCATGTCGGAGCGCCAGGCCGACAGCACGGCGGCGACCGCGCGATCCGCCGGGTACAGATCGCGAAGCCGTGCCGTGAGCGGCGACAGCCGACCGTACAGGTCCTCGCGGTCGCGGAGCCGGTCGGTGCCGAAGGAACCGAACTGGGAGAGGACGAGCGGGAAACGGGTGTCCGGCGCGACCGAGTGCAGGTAGAAGGCGTTGGCGTCGTACACCTGAACGGCATAGTCGAAGCGGGCTCCCACATCGATCAGCAGGGTGTCCAGGAAGGACGTCGCGGGCACGGCCTTGACCGTCAGCCCGTGGCGCTGGGCCGCCTCCTGCAGCAGCCAGCCGGTGTCGACCAGGAAGAGGGGATGACCATAGGTCAGAAAGCTGACCGGCCCGTGACCGCGCCCCTCGGCAGCGGCCTCCAGCACCCGGGCGGCCATCGCGTGGTAGACCTGGCCCGGATTGGGATCGGCGGCGTAGACCTGCTCCAGGTCGGTCACCTCGCCGTCGTAGCGCAGCCGCAGGTCGGAGTCGTAGGCGGTGAGATGGAGGATCCTGCGGGAGTCACGCAGGATCCGGTCGGCTTCGACACTCCGGCGGTCGAAGCCCCCGATGCCCAAGCCGACCAGGTACAGGTCGGCTTGAGCATCGGGGACGCGCAGGTCAGCACGCTTCAGGCGCACCCGATGGGCCTTTCGATCGAGGACTTCACCGATCCCGGTCGTGGCACCGACGCCGAAGTCGGCACCGCACTCGCCGGCCGGGTCGGAATCCGACTCAGAAGCAGTTGGAATCCGCGACGACGCTCGCGCAGGTTCCCTGGCAGTGGGCGCCGCTCGCCTTGATCGTCTCCTCGATGGTCGGGATGTAGGACGGCACCACGACCTCCCGGTGCGCCGGGTGGCTGTCCTGGCCGGCTACGGAGCCGACAACTTGCTGCGCGATATCCACGGTTACCACGGACATGAGGCTCTCCCCATTCTCTGTGAAGTGTCACCCGATTCTCGGGCGAACAAGATCAACCTAGCGACCACGGCATCGCGGCTCCATGGTTCGAGTACGCCTGCAATGAGACATTCACCCGGCGAAACAATTCGATCACTTCCACTCCCGTCAAAATCGCATGCATTCCGGCACCAACGCCATATTCCGGCGAGCTCTCCGTCTGCCAGACAGCGCGCCAATCCTCCCGGGGCGGCGTCGGATGCGCGGGCACCCGGGCACACTACGAACCCCGCCCGTCGGATCCGCGCCGTGGGGACTGGTCGGGCGACACCGCCTCGGCTCAGCCCCGCGGCGCCGGCCCGTGGACACTGAGGGAGACCGCGGCCCCCGGCCGGGCCCCCGGCCGCGCCACCGTCGTCGCGGCCTGTTCGCGGGAGGAGGCGCTGGAGAGCGCGGAGGCCGGCGGCCGCGTCCACGCCCGGGTGACCACCCAGGCCCCGCGGATCGCCGACCTGCTCGCCAAGGAGAAGGCCAGCGAGCCGGCCACCGTGTAAGCCGCGTACGCCTCGCTGGAGCGCATCGTCCAGGCCCACCAGGGTTGGGGCCTTGCCCAGCGGGACCTCGTGATCATCGACGAGGCCCACCAGGGCCTGCTCGACGCCGCCCGCGTCAGCGAGCTGGAGCCCTCGGGATGATCTGGTCGAAGAACGCCAACGCCTGGGAGTGCGGGGCCGCCTACGCCGCCGCGTTCCACCATCAGCACGGTCACCTGGCGATCCCGGCGACCGCGAAGCTGGACGGCTACGCGGTGGGTGCGTGGATGCGCCGCCAGCGCAAGGCCGCGGGCCTCACCGCGGACCAGGTGGCCAGGCTCGACGCGATCGACGGGCTGTGGCGCCTGGAGCCGGACTGGAACCGCTCCTACCGCCGCCTGCTCGCCTACCTCGCTGCCGGCGGCACCCTCGACGGCCCCGCGAACCGCACCGGCCTCGGCGACGACCCGACGTTCCGGCCCGGCACCTGGCTGCGCAAGCAGGACAAGGCCCGCACCGAAGGAAAGCTGACCGACCACCAGACCGCGCTCCTGGACGCCCTCCACCGGCACGCCGAGACCGTCACCGGCTGACCCGCCTTCCCGCGGGGTGCGGACGGCCCTTGTTCGGTCCCGGCTGATCGGGTCGAGCAGGACGCAGGTCCCACTTGGTGGATCGCGGCAGCACCTAGGACTGCGTGCGGGGCGGCCGTCCGCGCTTGTGGTGCCGGGCCGTCGGCTCGATCGAGGAAGCCGGCCAGAAGGTCACCGCCGAACGGCTCACGGAGGCGATCACCACCTACGAACTCTCCCTCGTCCCGGCCCCGGCCCCGGCCCCGGTTCGGCACGGCGCCGGCCGCGCCGGACGGCCGCTTCACCAGCGGGTGGTGACGCAACGCCGGCCTGCGTGACGCCCCGGTGGTCCCGGCGCCGCGCGGGGGAGGACCCTGACCGTCCCGGCCTCGGCCGCGGTGCTGCTCGTCGTCCGGCCGCCGTTGTGCTGCTGCGCCCCCCGGCTCGGCCCCGCTCTCCCGGCCCGGAGCTGGCAGACGTCCTTCCCGCTTCCCTCGTTCGGGCCGCCTCCCGACTCCTCGCCCCGGCGGGGACAGCATGGTAGAACGCCCCAGACCAGGAAAGGCATGCCTGGGGCCGGTGAGTTTCGCCCCGCGGCCGCTGGTCACGACGGCCGCGTCTGAGCTTCGACGTGCGCCAGAAGTCGACTCCGCGGAATTCCCGCGCAGGTGATGGGTGGCGAGGTCAGGGCCACTGGCCGGGGGGCCGTCACCGCCCGGGATGTCCGTTCAGACGGTGAGTCAGGCAGGAGACGTTGACCAGCGCCACACCTGATGAACGATCAAAATCGATCAAAGCTTGACGGTTTGCGATCTCAAGTGGAGAAAGGTGGAGTATCGCATTCCCATCGTGAATGAGCTGTGTAGATTCCTGATCGGTTCGGGTGACAGCGCAAGCCGTCACCCGCCCGCAGGAGTTTTCTTCACCGGTCGCGCTCTGCCCCACGCACCGGCGCGGGCGTGGTGGACGCGTGCTGTGTCCGCTTCCGTACGCCCTGCCGCAAGCCGAACCGTGCACCGACCATGGGCACGCGAACCGTCACTGACCGTTGCCGAGCGCCTCCGCGGTGCCCGGCGACACCACCGAGAGGACCTTGATGGGCATATCCCCGCGCACACGACTGGCTCGCCGGTTCGCCGCCGTCGGCACGGCCATGCTCGCCGTGCTCGCCGTCGTCCCACTCGCGGCGGCCCCCGCCTCGGCGGCGGTCGCCGCGAGCCCGATCTGCCTGAGCGGCAGTTTCCAGTACGACTACCAGAACGCGGAGGAGGGCTCGGGCAAGCCCACCCGGACCAAGCCCGTCCGCAACGCCAACGTCGAGCTGTGGGGACGGGAGAAGGCCGCCGACACCCCGCACGCGCTCGGCGTCTACGGCCTCACCGCCGTGTCCGACGGAGGTTTCAACCTCTGCTACACCCCCACGACCACCACGACGATGAACAGCATGTGGGTGCGGTTCTACTCCGAGAGCACCAGGATGTGGAAGGTCCTGTCCCAGGGTTCCCTGTACACCGTGGACTCGCCGGTCCAGCAGAACCTCTCCGCGAGCGCCTCCCTCGGCGTCATCAAGCCCCCGGCCCAGACCTCCCGGGCCTGGCACGTCCTCGACACCCTCAACCTCCTGTGGTGGGGCCGCAACAACCCGGTCAGCTCCTGCTGGAGCGCCCACGAGCCGAACAGCGGCTCCTGCACCGAGCTCTCCGTCGTCTGGGGCCCCGGCGCGGGCGGGGGCCCGGTGTACGACCTCAACAACACCATCTACCTCTCCGACGCCGACCCCGACTCGGAGCACACCGTCCTGCACGAGGGCGGCCACTTCCTGATGCACCGCCTCTTCAACGGCGCCTGGCCGCCCGACAGCGTCTGTGCCTCGCACTACATCTGGTCGAGCGCGGGCCGCCCCTGCGCGTGGGTCGAGGGCTTCGCCGACGCCGTCTCTGCCTACTTGCTCGGCGACAACCGCTACGTGTGGTCGAGCGGAAGCAGCACCGAATTCACCTACGGCAGCGGCTGGGACACCGGGGACACGGTCTCCGGCAACATCTCCGGTTCACTGCTCGACCTGTGGCGGCAAGTCGACGGCGGCTGGCAGGGCACCCTCAAGGCGCTGAACGACCGCACGCCGGGCACGTTCGCCGACTACTTCAAGACTGTCCGCCCCGCCGCCGTCCCGCCGCTCGCCATCACCGGCGCGGCGCTCGACCTGCTGGCCAAGCACACCATCTACTACGGGCCCATGCCCGTCGGCGACGGGCGGCCCCACTACCTCTCCAACGGCGGCAACCTCGTGCTGTCGCACCAGGGCACCGGTTGCATGATGCTCCCCAACAGCTACGCCTCCATCTACGACAAGAGCGCGTCCGACCTCGGACAGCAGTGGCGGCTGGACACCAACGCGGACGGCACGGTGCGCATCCACGACGGCTGCAACCCCTCCCTCTCCCTGACGTCCAGCGGTTACCCGAGCTACCGCGTCACGGTGAAGCCGTCCGACGCACAGTCCGCGTCCCAGAAGTGGCAGGTCACCCGGAACGACGACGGCAGCCTGAAGATCACCGACCCGAACACCGGCTACGTCCTCGACACCCCCAGCAACCAGTCCGGCATGGGCGCGACGCTCACGGCGCCCTCCGCGACCAGCGCCACCCAGCGCTGGACCACCCGCGACTGACCTGACGTCCACCGCCTGCGAAGCGGGCCGGGGAAACGCGCCGGAGGACCCGACGGGGAAACGCACAGAGACCGCTCGGGCCACCAGGACCGGGCGGTCTCTGCTGTTCGGACGGACCCATCCGCCAACACGGCCCGCCGCCGATGTTGGCGACGACGACCACGTGCAGGTCGTTGCCGAGCGGCGCGATCGAGACCTGGGTGATGTTCCCGAGGTCGTTGAGCGCGACATTCAGGTCGACGAACCGCTGCGCCCAGCGGCCCCGGGCGTGGCCCAGCCGCCGCACGTGACGCGATGACCACTCGGATTCGGCCCGTCAGGCGGAAGTCAGGACGGCGGCGTACAGCTGACGGTGGCGAGCCGGGCGCCGTCGCCGGCCGTCCGCCGGAGCGGCCGGCGACGGCGGGTGGTGAGCTGCGGCGCACGGGTTTACCTCTCCCGTCACATGGGTCCTCCCCGGTCGCCCGCGCACCGATTCGACGGTCTTTCCTGCGCCTTCGACCGGATCGGCGGTAGACGCCAAATCCATTGCGTTGAAGCGGCTTTGGACATCGTTCCGCCGCTATCCGGAGCGATACGATCCGCTGGGCCCAATCGGGGCCCGCGCCCATGGACCTCGCGTGCGTGGGCAGAAGGGTGGGGAAATATGTGGCATGGACATGTCGGAAAACGGCGGGCCGGGAGCTTACGCGGACGCGCGGTGCTCGCCGCCGCGGTCGTGCTCGGCCTGGGTGCGGGAACGGTCGGCGCGGCCGCCGCGGCACCCCCGGCCGGGCCGGGCAGCGGCTCGGCCCGGGCCACGCAGGCGGTGCAGGCGCCGCTGATCGACTCGGTGCAGCCGTTCGCCTCCGGCACGGTGCGGGTGACCGTCACCCCGGGTGACACCGCACAGGAGGCGGTGGCCGCCGTCGACGTGGCCGCCTACGCGCTGGACGATTCCGGCAACGCGACCGGCGCGCCGGTTGCCACCGGCCGGGCGCAGCGCCCGGACCCGGCCAACCCGCCGGTGGTCGAGATCAGCGGACTGGCTAATGACGTCAACTACGCGTTCACGGCCACCGAGACCACCGCGGGCGGTGTCGTCTCCGGCACGTCCCCCGCCTTCATCGGCGGCCCGCAGACCCCCAAGGCCCCGCTCGCCCCCACCCTGGCCGGCCTCCTGGGACGCGACACCGGGGTGATCGCCAGCTGGAACCCGGCCCACCCCAACGGCTCGCCGGTGACCGCCTACACCGTCACCGCGACCCCGAACGGCCCGGGCGCCAGCGTGACCACCACCGTGGCCGGTGACGTGCTGAGCACCACCGTCACCGGGCTGGTCGGCAACCGGTACTACTTCGTCACGGTCAGCGCGACCAACGCCGCCGGGACGGGGCCGGCCGCCGTCTCGGACAGCCAGACCACCGGCGCCAACTCCAACGGCACCGTCCTCACCAAGCCCGCCTACGCGGCCAGTGCCCCGCAGGATGTGTCCGCCGGACCGCCGCCGGTCGGCCCGGACGGCAGCCAGCCCGACCCGACCGCGCTCAAGGTGACCTGGGACTCGCCGCAGGACGACGGCGGCAACACCATCACCGGCTACACCGTCGACGCGACCACCGCCGGACAGCCGACCGTCTCGGCCACCGTGTCGGGCACCGCCAAGGAGGCCACGCTGCTCTCGCTCGCCCCGGGCGTCGAGTACGCGGTCACCGTCACCGCCCTCCAGCAGGACGGCAACCGCGGCGCCACCAGCGCCCCGGCCAAGGCCGCGCCCGCGCCGACGCTGAAGGCCGGCACGGTGTTCCTGTCCAAGGAGTCGGTGGCGTCCGTCACCAAGCTCACCGGCAGCACCGTGGCGTTCACCAACCCGCCCGCGCAGGTGACCGGTCTGAAGGTCAAGAACATCATCGTGGTCGGCGAGAGCGCCAACCCGCTGATCCGCACCGGCCTGCTGCGCGTCGTGGACAAGATCAGCACCGAGGGCGGCACGGTGACCCTCACCACCAGCCAGGCCGCGCTGCAACAGGCCTTCCAGAACCTGGACTTCAGCGCCACCGGCAGCAAGCTGACCTCCGGCTCCGAGGGCTACCGGGTCACATCGCTCAACCCGAAGTTCCAGGCCGCGATGGCGCCCCGGGGCAGTGGCCCGGGCGCGGAGAAGACCTTCACCCTCGACCTGGCCGAGAAGATCAACGACGACCCGAAGACGAAGGAGAAGCTGGGCGGCGCCACGGTCACCGCCAAGCTGACCGCGGCCCTGAGCCTGAGCACCAACTGGGCGGCCGCCGTCGACTTCAAGCAGGACCCCAACGGCTCCTGGTACACCCTGCCGACCTTCACCTACGACTTCTCCGCGACGGCCACCGCGAAGGCGTCGATCAACGGCGAGTTCGGCATCGCCTACAAGCACGAGTCGCAGCGCGAGGCCCTTGTCACCATCAAGCCGCAGAGCTGCCTGTTCGTGTACGGGATCGCGTTCTGCCCCGAGCTCACGGTCTACACCCAGACCTCGATCGACGGCTCGATCAGGTTCTCCTTCTCGGCCTCCTACGAGCGGACCATGGGCGGCCGGGTCTTCCGCGACTACAGCGGGAACAGCCAGACGGAGGACCTGACCAAGGACGCGGTCACCAAGTTCGACTACACGCTGAACGCGGCCGCCAAGGTCACCTTCGCCTTCCCGGTGTCGTTCAAGGTCCTGATCTACGGGGTGGTCGGCCCGGAGGTGGAGATCACGCCCGCCATCGAGGTGACCGCGGACACCTCGGCCAATCCATGGCTGACGGTGAAGGCGCCCCTGAAGGTGTCGGCGTTCTTCCTCCTGGACGTCAAACTGACGAAGTTCGCCTTCGGCGACGTCGTGTTCAACAAGACCTTCGACCTGTACCAGGCGCCCGGCCCGTTCCCCGGACCGTCCCTGTCCGGCGGATCGGCGTTGGCCGCCTCGGCGCCGTCGGACGCAGCGGCGAAGGGCGGGCTCGCACCGGCGGACGACCGGACACCGGCCTCCGGCACCGCGCTGACGGCCACCCATCAGTACCACGTGACCTGGCCGGCGGGCTGCGACAGCACCCAGGCGGTCACCTGGTCCATGGCGTCCGGCTCGCTCGGCCGTGTCGACCAGACCGGCCTCTACAGCCCGCCGCACCCGCTCCCCAGCCACAACTACGTCGACGTGATCACCGCCACCACGGCCGGCTCGGCCGGCTGCGCGCCCGCCACCCTCCAGGCGGCGGTCCACCACGGTGCCAGCCTCCCGGCCGCGCCCAAGCAGCCGGTGGTCAGCGCGGACGGCACCACCGTCAGCTGGACCGCGGCCGGCGACGGCGGCAGCCCGATCCTGGAGTACGTCGTGACCGTGGTGAACGACCCGGGCGACCCGGCCGGCGCCGAGACGGTGCTCGCCACCGTACCTGGCACGGCGACCTCGCTGGCCGTCCCGGCCGACCGGATCGCGCAGATCGAGGCGGACGGCGCCCAGGTGCAGGTCACCGCGGTGAACGCGCGCGGCCAGGGCCCCGCCTCGCCGCTGTCGAACCCCGCGCCGGCCACCAACCCGATCCTCGACCTGCGGACCTCGCAGGCCACCGTCGGCGGCACCATCCAGGTGCACCCGACGGTGGTGAACGGGGGCCGCAGCGACGCCACCGAGGTCCGCTATCAGCTCAGCTACCCGGAGGCCTTCGGCACCCCGACCTCCCCGTCCGCCTGCACGATCGACACGGCGAACCGGGTGCTGACCTGTGACACCGGGGCCCTCGCCTCCGGTCACCACCGGACCACCCCGCTGATCTCCTTCAGCGTCGGCGCGCTGACCCCGGGCACCAGCTACCCGCTGACCATGACCCGCGTGTCGGCCAGCCCGGTCGCGAGCGACCCGAACAACGGCACCTTCACGCTCTCCTGCACCGCCGACCCGGCGGGCAAGGTGACCTGCGCGTAGCCCTGCCGCACCGCACCGCACGGCCCGGCCCCCTCGCCCGAGGGGGTCGGGCTCCGTGCCGCCCCGCCACCTTCCGACTCCCGCGCGCCTCGTTCGATATCCTTCCTTCCGACCGCCAGGCTCCGGGCCGCCGCCGCGGCCGCCGGGCCCGGTCCTGGCCGAGCCCGGCGGCCCGCCCTCCGGCCGCGCCGGCACCCGGTCGCCGCGCCGCCGAGCCGCTGCTGCGTCCGTTCCGGTCGCTTGGGTCTTCGCCCCGGCCGCTGCTGCGCCGCCCCGGCTCCGGGCCCGGCAGCGGGCATCGCCGCCGTCCTGGACGCGATACGCCATGCCGCGCGGTGACACGCCACTCGGCGAGTCGGGCGGAGGAAGAGCGGTTCCCCCGCTGGGGGGAGCTGGCCCCTCCCTGCGGCGGAGGCCGCAACCGGAGGTGAGCTGGAAGGGTGGAGGCAATCGTGAGAAGCCCGATTCCCTTCTTTCCAGCGAGGATTGACCATGCGAAAGCTCACCACCGCCATCGCGCTCACCACTGCGACCGTGGCCCTCGCGGCCGGGGCGGTCGGCACCGCCGCGGCCGCCCCCGTACCGGCCCAGCACCTTGTGCTGTACAGCTGGACCCTGCTCAACGAGCACGGGCCGGGCCCCAACCCGGGCGAGCGGCTCACCGCGCGGGTCAGCGCCCGTACGGTCGACGGCCACACCCGGGGGCACGTCGTGGTGCAGCACGTGTTCGAGAAGACCGGCACCACCCGGGCCGAGTTCGACGTCGACTGCCTGACCGTCGACAGGAACGGCGCCGTCACCGTGACCGGGCCCATCTCGCAGACCGTGGTCACCCCGCTCGGGGGCGAGCCGTACCTCTTCGAGGAGGGCCAGCACCCCGAGGCCGGCCTGACTTTCTACCCGACCGACGAGCAGCGCCAGCGCCGGGTCGGCTGGAACCGAACCAACCCCCAGATGCACTCCGAAGTCGTCAAGTGCGGCGCGGTTCCGGCCAGCTTCTGGGTGATCGACGGCGGGACCTTCCTGCGTCGCTAGGAACCTGTCTCACCGCGGACGCCGTTCGCTGGCGCTTCCGCGCGGCCGCTGGTCGAGGTCGACCGTTCCACCATGGCCCCGGCCGACGTCGCCGCGAAGTTCAACTGCCTACCGCGAGCTGTTCCGCACCAGGGTCCGTGACAACGACCCGGCCCGCTCCGGCCGGGAGCCGGCCGAGCGGACGGTGCACTGGTGGCGCCGTACCTGGCCCGGCCACACCCGCACCGGATGCACCCCACCCGCCGCGGACACCCCCGCTTCCCCGCCAGTACTGGTCCTGGACCCCGGCGCGATTTCCGACCCCGTGGAGTGTGAGCGGGCCGCCGCCGAGGCCAAGCGCCGCCGGGCCTGGTGGCGCCGGTCCTGACCCGGCCCCACCCGCTGGCAGGCCGCTGACCTGCGCTCCCTCCTGTAGCGGCTGCCCCCGAAGCAGCAGGCAAGATCAGGTGAGCAGCCGTCACCCACGTCCCGCAAGAGCTGGCGTCACCGGTGACGCCACCCTCCTTCATGTGCGCGGGGCAGTCCGCGCTGCCCCGAACGCTGGACCCGACTCACAAGGTGTCCAACCCATCTGACCAGGAGGAAGATCAGCCGTGACCAGCACCGACGACCAGAACATCGACACCATGGGCGAGGCCTTCGCGGCCGGTTCCCGCTCGTGCTGTACCGGCACGACGGCGAGCTGGTGGTGCCCGCCGCCCACGTCATCGCACTGCTGCGCCACGTCGCCGAGACGGTGCGGATCCAGCGGACGCGGGGCGAGGTGCCGCTGGACCTGGTGACCACCGCTCAGATCTACACCGCTGTGGTGACCTGCGCCGCGGACCTCGACCCCGCGATCGCCGCCGCCGACGCGGACGGCGGACCCGCCGCGCCGGGCCTGCCCGGCCCTCCCGCAACGGTGGCCGCGTGACGACGCCCTACCGGGAGGTCGTGTCCGCGCCCCGGGCGTGGACACGGACGCTGTTGCTGCCGGCCGTCCCGGCCGACCGGGTCCGTGCGGCCCTCACCGTGCTGGCGCGGACCTGGCCGGTGGCGGCCGCCATCCCGGGCGTCGGCGGCGACCTGGTGACCGCGCTTGTGCCGCACCGGGACCCGAGGCGTACCCACGGAACACGGACCTCGGGAAGTGCGAGGCCGCCGCCGGCCTGCTCGTCGCGGCCACTGGCTGGATGCCGGCAGCCGCGGAACCGGTCGGCGGAGTGCTCGTCGCGCTCGGCCTGCGCGAGGGCTACGACCCCGCTGCCCCGGCTCACGCTCCCGACGAGGTCGCCGCCCACCTGCGCGCCGCCGCGGCCACGGGCTGGAGCTGCAGGCCGGCCCGGCTCGCGTCGGCCCGGCACCTCGACGGCACGGTCCGCTGGTACGAGGAGGACGGCATCCTCGTCCGACCGTACCCGGGCGTCCTGCGGCTGTTCACCGTCGGCGGCGAGCGGCCGGACCCCCACGACGCCACGATTCCAGCGCGCTGGCGACGGTCGGGTTCTCCTCCGGGATGTGCTGCAAAAGACCCCACGGCAGGTCAGCGGACACCGTCGTCTCCTTCATCGATCAGCAACGGCTCGGCCTGGTAGCGGAGTCGGCAACGGCAGTTGCGAATCGGCCCCGGCGGGGCGATCGTCGGCCCCGCGCTCGTGGGGTCAGCCGTCCGGTCGCTTGGGTCGCTGTGCGCGAGGCCGACACCGCGTGTATCGGCGGCGGCAGCGCCGGCTGGGGACCATCCCCGTAGACGTGGGGCCGGTTGGACCACCGTTCACCAGCTGGGCTGTGGTGTTGTCGGCCTCGTACGTGCGGGATGGCTCCCCACTCGACCGGCTCTGTTCGCGGTGGAGGTGGTCGGCTTCGCGCGCGGGGATAGCTTTACGGTCAGCGGCTGGCTGGGCGCCATCGGGCGCAGTCATCAACCACGGGGGCCGAATCCCGGCGGCGCCTGGTGGGCTGGGTGGACGGTGGGCGGGGGAGGGACCCGGAACGGTGACGTCCTCTTCCTGGACCCGCCCCCCGGCTTCACCGTCTACGCCCGCCTGGCCGTCGGTGAGGACGACGCACTCGCCGGCGCCATCACCGCCCAGCTGCGCTGCATCACCGAGCACCAAGCCCAGGGGCGCGACGCCGTGGCGGACCTGGTACCCGCCAAGCTTCGGGCCTGGTTCGAGCGCAACGGCTACGACCCGGTGGACTCCTGGCTCGAACAGAAGCTGTGCGACATCGTGCTCGACCGCGGGCGCGACCTGCTCGGGCTTGAGCTCCTCGCCCGCCTCCCTGGATGGGGAATCGCCCCGTCCGTGGGCCGGGGGCGATCGGTCGGCGGGGGCCGTTCAGGCGCGGGCTCGGGTGATGCCGGGGGCGTTGAGGTAGTCGAGTAGGGCCTGGCTGGGGATGCGGAAGGACCGGCCGGTCCGGATGGACGGCAGGTCGCCGGCGTGGACCAGGCGGTACACGGTCATCTTCGTCACTTGCATGACGACGGCGGCTTCCGCGACGGTCAGGAACGGAGCGTCGTCCGCTGGCGGGGGTGTGGCGGCGTGCTGCGTGGGCTCGTTCATCCAGGCGGTGAGCCGGTCGAGTTCCCGCTGGACGTCGGCCTCGCTCGGCGGCGGTACGGCCTGCTCGACGCGCCGGAGCAGGTCCGACAAAGGGTCGGTGTGGTCGGTGGAGTGCTGCCAGGTGGTCATGATGCCCTCCTCTTCTGTGCGGTGCCCTTGGCGGCGTCGGGCCGGGCGAAGGGGAGGTGGTTCCCGATCTCGCTGGTGAGCCGCCGGCGGGCCTTGTGGAGCTGGACCCGCACGGTGGCGGGTGAGATGCCGAGGCTGCGGGCGATCTCCGCCGGGTCCAGGCCCTCGCGCCAGGCCAGGACGGCGACCGCGCGTTGGGCTTCGGGCATGGCGGAGATCACCGCCCAGCAGCGTTCGAGCGCGTCCCGGGCCACGGTGACGTCCGCCGGGTCGTGCGGGGCGGCGGTGTAGTGCTCGCACACCTTGAAGTGCAGGTCGTCGAAGCGGACGTCGCGGCGCAGGTCGTCGATGAACCGGTTGCGGCTCACTGTCCTGAGCCACGCCTTCTGGCCGTCTGGCGAGCGGGAGCCCACCTCGTCCCATTTCAGCGCGGCCTGCTGGAAGGCGTACTGGACGAGGTCGGGGGCGTCCGCCGCACCGGCCAGCACCGTGGTACTGCGCAGCACGTCGCGGTATGCGGCGCGGTACAGCGCGGTGACGGCGTCGGCGACGTCCGCCGGGATCCGCCGGTTCTCCTGTGTCGTCACTTGGCTCCCTGGGTCTCGTCCGCGTCCGTTCCCCTGGTCGGCCCGGTGCCGACCCGGACCCGCATGCCGGGCCCGCCCATCCCGCTCTCCTGTTCCACGACGGTGCCCAGCGGCGACCGCTCGACCAACGCGACCAGGGTGCGCCGGCGCTGCCACTCGGCCAGCTGCCGCACCGCCACCCCCAGGACCCCGACCAGGGCCAGCACGATCCACGACGACTGGTGGGCGCCCAGCGCCACGAACGGCACCGCCGGGGTCCAGCCGAGCAGTTGGGTTACCTGACGCTTCATGACCAGCAGACGAACGGCAACGCCAGACCGTTTACATCCAGGCGGAAAAATGTTACGTGACATCAGGAGCTGCGGTTTCCCGCCTGGTCAGGGCGCTGCCAGGACCGCCACGGCCGGAGGCGGCGATCCCGGCACGCGTCCGGTGCGGCTGGCGGAGGCGGTGCGGGTGGTTGCCGCAGACTCGACGGCCTGGACCCGCAGGAGGTTGCCGTCCGGCTGGGGCGCAGCCGGGACCTGGCGGTGGTCCGCGCCGGTGTCGCCGCGCTGGTGGAACACCACCGCCTGGACGGCGGCACCGTCGCCGCGATCGCGGGGCTGCCCAACGGCCTGTGCGCCGCCGCCGACTGGCCCAGGGCGGTCCGCCCGGCCCGACGGCGCCACTCGCCCCCGGCTTGTCGCCCGGACCCCGGGCGGCGGCGCGGTTCTGGAGTACTCGTACGACCTGGCGGGGAAGGGCGTGCGGCACACCGTCGACCAGCTGGTCACCGCCCCGGACGGCCAGGTCTACGCCCTCCTCGTCCCTCGTCGCCGGCCCCGAGGCCAACTGGCCCACCCCGCTGCGCGACGCCCAGCAGTCCCTGGTCGCCACCTTCTGCCTCCCCGGCCACTGCCCGGTCGGCTCCCCCTGAGCGTCTGCCGCCCGTCATCGAAGGCGCGTACATCGATCGTTGACGCCGCGTAAATCACCCTCGGCCAGGCTCTGCTCACCAAGAGCTCGAAGATCGACTCGAAAGGGTGTCATGAAGAAGCTGCGACTTGCGGTCAGCGCCATCACGATGGCTGCGGGCCTCACGCTCGGACTGGCCGGCAGCGCGTCGGCCAGCGGGGTCTACAACCTCGTCAACGAAGGCACCGGGGCGTGCCTCGACAGCAACGACAACGGCGACGTCTACGTCATCTACTGCAACGGCGGCGCCTATCAGCGGTGGTCCTGGGACGGCGGCAGCACGGCCGGCAGCACCGGACGCCTGGTCAACGTGGCGACCGGTCGGTGCCTGGACAGCAACGAGTACGGAAACGTCTACACCCTGCCCTGCAACGGCGGCGCCAACCAGCAGTGGTCGGCCTACTTGAATGTGCCGGGCTGGGCCTACCAGAACAACGCGACCGGGCTGTGGCTCCACGCCATGGGACAGACGCGCATTCAAACCGACTCCGGGCGGTCGGCAGGCGTCTCCGGTTACGGATGGCACAACTGAGTAACCCTCACCAGGAGTTCCGTCTCTCGACCGTGGCCTCCAGCCGGGCGGCCACGGTCGAGAGGCGGCCCATCGCGTGGGCCACCCCGAGGCCGTCCACGTAGTCCCGGACGTGTACGAGGAGCCCGCGTCGGGCGCGCGTCACCAGCAGGCCCGGGCGGGCGAACGGCTTGCCGGTGCCGACGACCGTCCCGATCACCACGTGCTCGACGGTCAGCACCTCCGGGTCGGCCGCCGGGTGGACGGCGACCTCCCGGACCTCCTCCGGCCGTGCCGCGCTCGCGCCCCACGCCCCACGCCGCCCGGCACCCGGCCCGGATCTCCTCGCGCCCCACGTGCACCAGGCGAAGGACTTCCTGACGAAGGCCACGTACGGAGCGGTCATGGCTGCATCGCCGAGCGGGTGCGCGGGACCAGCCGGGACCGGATCGGCAAGCCGTTCGGCCTCAGCGCGGAGGAAGCGGAAGCACGGTGGGGCGGCCACGTCGAAGAATGGCGCCCCCGGACCAAGATTCAGAACGGCCTCGTCCGCAACCCCGCGAGCTACCTCGTCACGGTCGAAATCTGCCTGGCGGGGGTCTGTACAAAGAACGGTGTAACTCCCGATCAAGGAAGTAGCACCTGATGAAGGAAGTGACCGTCTCGGCCGAGGCCGTGGAGGCCGTGCGGCCGGCGGAGTTGCAGCCGGACGCCTTGGACGACCAGCTGATCGGCCAACTCGTCGACCGGGCCCGTGCGAGCGGGCTGCAGCTCACCGGCGCCGGAGGCCTGCTCCAGCAGCTGACGAAGAAAATCCTGGAGTCCGCGCTCGAGGGCGAGATGACGGACCGCCTCGGCTACGAGAAACACGATCCGGCCGGGACCGGCAGCGGGAACTCCCGCAACGGCACGCGGTCGAAGACCGTGCTGACCGAGGTCGGCCCAGTCGAGATCGACGTTCCACGGGATCGGGAGGGCTCGTTCGAGCCGCAGCTGGTCCGCAAGCGGCAGCGGCGCCTGTCCGGGGTGGACGAGATGGTGCTCTCGCTGTCCGCCCGCGGCCTGACGCACGGCGAGATCTCCGCGCACCTGGCCGAGGTCTACGGCGCCGAGGTCTCCAAGCAGACCATCTCCACCATCACCGACCAGGTGATCGAGGGCATGGCCGAGTGGCAGAACCGCCCCCTCGACCCGGTCTATCCGGTGGTCTTCATCGACTGCGTCCACGTGAAGCTCCGCGACGGCCAGGTCGCCAACCGGCCGATCTACGTGGCGCTCGCGGTCACGGTCGAAGGCACGAGGGAGATCCTCGGGCTGTGGGCCGGCGACGGCGGCGAGGGCGCGAAGTACTGGCTGCACGTCCTGACCGAGATAAAGAACCGCGGCGTCGCGGACGTCTGCATGGTCGTCTGCGACGGCCTCAAGGGCCTGCCCGATGCCATCGGCACGGTCTGGCCGCAGGCCGTCACCCAGACCTGCATCGTCCACCTGATCCGGGCCTCGTTCCGCTACGCGGCCCGTCAGGACTGGGACAAGATCTCCAAGGCCCTCAAGCCCGTCTACACCGCGCCGACCGAGGACGCCGCCCTGGAGCGGTTCGTCGAGTTCAGCGAGGCCTGGGGCAGGAAGTATCCGGCGATCGTGCGGCTCTGGGAGAACGCCTGGGCCGAGTTCGTGCCGTTCCTGAGCTTCGACATCGAGGTCCGCCGGGTCATCTGCACCACGAACGCAATCGAGTCCGTGAACGCCCGCATCCGCAAGGCCGTCCGCTCGCGCGGGCACTTCCCGAACGAGCAGGCGGCCCTGAAGTGCGTCTACATGGCGGTCATGTCTCTCGACCCGACCGGTGACGGCCGCAAACGCTGGATGACCCGCTGGAAGGCCGCGCTGAACGCCTTCGAGATCACCTTCGACGGCCGACTCTCCGCCGGCCTCCGCTAACTCAACCCAACCGAGTTACACCGTTCACTGGACAGACCCGACCAACGCCGCGCTGCGGCTGTGCTGGACGTGCCAGGGTTCGATCGGTGAGAAGGCTGGCTCGGAGCTGGAGCTGCGGAGAAGGCCGGCCCTGACCAGTTGGAGTGCCCGCAGTGCGCGGCCGATCGGCAGGTGGAGGAGATGGGCCCGCTGCCGCTCGCCCCGACGAAGCGGGAGCTGGTCGAGGCGCCGGCGTGTTCGCTGGTCGATCAGTGGCAGGTGGTTAGGCGGGGGTCCCCGGGATGCGCGTGATCCCGTCGTCGGTGATGACGAGGATGTCGCCGTCCTCGTTACCGGCGCAGTCCGGGCAGCAGTCCTCCGGCGCTGGCAGGCCGGCCTCGTATGGGTCGGGTGCGAGCAGAAGCCCGAGTGCCCAGACGCACGCTGTGCCGCGCTCCTCCACGGTCAGCTGCTCGCAGGTTCCGTAGACGACGTCGGTCGGGTGGCCGAACACCTGCTGGTAGACCTTCGCCATGCGGTTGAACGCGGCGGAGTCGGGACCGTTGTACTCCAGAAGTTCGTCCGGGAACCCGCCGTAGGTCTCGCTCATGATCAGGCACACCCAGCCTGCTAGGCAGGCGGTGGCCGCCGCGTCACGGGCGACGCGTCCCAGCAGCTCCCGCAGGCACTCATGGCAGTCGTCGATCGCCGCGTCGTACAGCGAGGCCACCGCGGCAGCGTCCGCCCGCTTCTCAGCGTCGTCGAGCGGGACCGAGAACCTCCGTACCCCGTCCCGACTGTGGTCGTGCGCGTGGTCCGTCTGCATCGGCATTCTCCTCGTCTCGAAGCCTGCCGCAAGCCTCCATCAACTGCCCCTTCTCCGTGGCGCCTTCCGGGACAAGTCCACCTGGCGGGGGATGAGGCCATCGAGTGCTCGACGTGCGTGCAGGCCCGCGCCGTGAAGGACTTGGGCCCGCTGATGCTGCCGGTCCCGTCCAAGCGTGAGCTGGTGGCTGCGCTGGTCTCCGCCCTGGACGAACCTGCACCTCGTCGAGGAGCGCGGCATGTGGGTCGTGCGGCTGCCCCGCGCCCTCGCGTGGGAGGCGAGCTGTTCGGCGTGGCATGCTGCTTGGCATGGTCGACACTCCTGATTTCGACGCCTCGGGCGGGACGTGGTCGTTCGCGACCGCACGTGAGCCGGCCGAGTTCCCTGCGGTCGAGGTCGAAGGCGTGCCCGGTGTCGAGCACGCCGGGGGAGCGGGCCGTACCCTGTGCGGGATCCGCGGCCGGTACCTGAAGCTCTTCCTGCACCACTTCCAGCCGCGGGCATTGGCCTCGTGCCGCAAGTGTCGAGCGCTGGCCGAGGGGGCGCCGTCCCAGCCATGCGGGCAGGAACGCCTGCACGACCTGCTTCTCCAGGAAGCCGAAGACGGGCCGCTGCGTACGGACCTGCTCGCCGCGCTGCGCCGGGGTGCGCGGATCGCGATCTGGATCACCGGCCCGGCAAAGGACCTCACCCGCTTCCACTCGCGGATCGACCGGATGACGGAGGCGGCCGGCCCGGCCGCCGAGGCGCTCGCAGCGGCCAAAACCTCCATCACACTGGCCCGTGTCGAGGACACGGACCGGCACTACCTCGTTGTCCTGTCGCCAGACGGCCGCGCCCGCATCGCGCGCGGAGCGGTGGCTGGCTCTCCTGTGGCTTAGCCCCTCCTCCGACAACACCAATCCTGCGGGGCGCTGCCGCTTCGTCCGGTCCGCGCGACCAACGCTGCGCTGCGCCCGTGCTGGACGTGCCGGGGCTCGATCGGGGGGAAGGAGGGCGCGGGGCTGGAGCTGCGGGAGAAGGCCGGCCCGGATCCGTTGGAGTGCCCCGAGTGCGTACAGGACCGCGCCGCGAAGGACTTGGGCCCGCTGGTGCTGCCTGTCCCGACCAGGCGCGAGCTGGTGGCCGCGTTGGTCTCCACTCCGGACGATCCGTGGTGGGAGGACCGCGTGGTGCACGCCAAGCTCTACCCGGCGAGGGGCCGCTGGGTGTGACCTGTTGTGTTGTGGGGTGTGGAACGGCCCCAAATGCTGGGTTGTCTGGACCTTTGGTTGGGCGGGTCGAGGTGTCCTGGAGGTGCTGTCGGGTGGCTGGTTTGGTGACTGTGTGTGGTGTTGGGTGGGGTCGGGGGTCGGGTCGTCCTGTTCGGTGGGTGGGCTCGGTGTTGTTGGTCTTGTTTTCGGGGTGAATTCCGCCGGGTATTCGGTGCTGCTGCTTTTATGGATTCGCTGCCTGCGGTGGTCTGAATTTGGGTTGGGATTGTGGTTGGCGGGGTGGTGGCGGGGGTTGGTGTTCGGTTTCGTCCGGGGGTGGAGCCGCTGGGCCCCGCCCCGTACGGGTCGTTCCGGCCGGGCTGCGCCGTCTGCTCGCCTTGCCGCGGTGCCGTCGCCGTCCCGCCGTCCAGGCCGCGTCGCCGTCGGGGTCATGCCCGCCTTGCTGTGCCGCTCGCTGGACAGGTGGGGGCCGTCAGGCCGCCGTGGGGCCCCGTCCCGGGTCGGCTGGCCGTCAGGCCGTCCTGGTGGGGGAGGTGGGTCCGCGGCCGGCGAGGTGGCGGGAGGTGAGTTCGATGTCCTGGAGCTGGGCGGTGGTCAGGCGTCGGGTTTCCCAGATGACCGTGGCCAGGTCCGTGGCCCGGGTGTGGAGGGGTGGCAGGTCGTCGGGCAGGCGGATGCCGCCGAGCGCTGCGAGGTCGGGGGCGGGGATACCGACCACTCCGGCGAAGCCGGCTACCAGCTCGGGGGTCGCTTCCACGGCGCCGCGGCCGATCCCGCCGATGGTGGACGGTGACAGGTAGATCCGTCCGTCGGTGACCGCGTACAGGGCCCTGACCGTGGACGTCCAGGTGAGGTTCCGGCTGTGAGCGAGCTCCAGGAGCACCGCGCCGAAGCCCGGCTCGTACCGGTGGTGCGGCCGGTCGACCCCACCACGCCCCTCACGCCGCACCAGGGGCTGCGCCCGGATCGCGTCCAGCAGCGGTCGCCGGTTCTCGGCGGGCATGACCATCGTGTTGTAGACGACGGCGCTGATCGACCAGTTCGGGTTCCGGGTGGTCGGTGTCAGGTCGTCGGGCACCGGTTGTCCGGCGAGAACGAACAGGTCGGCGGCGTGCAGGCCGAGTGCTGGTCCGAGGTCTCCCAAGAGCCGTCCGGTCGGCGGTTGCCCGCCGAGCACGGCTTGCAGCTCTGCAGGGTCGATGCCGGCCGCTGACGCAAGCGTGGCGGAGTCGAGCGCCCGGTGGCCCGTCAGGCGCGCCAGCAGCGCGCCGAACCGTAGTAGGCCTGCCATGCCGTCAGCCTACCGACGGCCTGCAGGTGCTGGCTGTCCTGGGGCACCGTCTGGAGCTGCAGGTATCCGTGCTGGTCCGGGCCGCTGTCGGGGCCGGCCTTCTCCTGGTGGTGTGTTCGGCGGCCTGCCGTCCGGGCCGTTCGGCCCTGCTGCGCCCCGCCTTGTCGGTGGTGACGGGCAGAGTGTTGATCATGTTTATGGGATGGTGGCATGTCCGGCCGGACGAGGAGCGCGTGCAGTGGGCGCTGGAGCCGTTCGCGGCGGTGGGGCCGTTGCGCTTCGGGATGGGCGCTGACGAGGTGACGCAGGCCCTGCTCGGTGTCACCGGGGATAGCGAGCACCGTACGTGGGTCGGCGGGCGCGGCAACAATACGTGGAGGGTCTCGGAGGGCCGGTGCAGGGAGTTCGGCCTGCATCTTTACTACCGGGACGGCCGGCTGTCCGGTATCGCGGTCGACGCGTTGCGCGGGCCGCAGGTCACCGCCGACGGCACCGCGCTCGTAGGCCGGGTGCCTTCCGCGCTGGAACAGTGGATGTGCGAGCGCGCCGAGACTCGGCCCGATGAGCTCGCCTACATGAGCGCGGGCGTGCCCTCCTCGAAGTCCCTCGGCGTCGTGATCAACGTCCAACGGGAGGGCGACCACCTCCTGACCCGGCCGGTGTTCTACCCCGCCGAAGCGCTCGACGACCTTCCTCACTGGCTACCGCAGAGGGCCTGGCAGATCCACGACTGACGGGACAGCCGGGCTGCGCCCCGCTGTCCCGCTGCGTCCGACGTGGCCGTCGTGCGCGTGCCTGTCCTGGTGGTGTCCCGCCCGAGGTCAGTGCCGACGACGGCTAGGAGTCGGCGGTCCTGGCGGTTGTCCTGCCCACCGTGCCCGAGCCCGCCGTGGTGGTATCCCTGCCCGCCAGCGCCTGCCCGCGGCCCGGCCCTGGTCGGCCGCCAGGCCGTCCTGCTGCGCCCGACGTGGCCGTCCCGGCCTGCCGTGTCCGCGCCCGCCCTGGTGGTGTCCCGCTCGCGGCCGGGGCTGCCCGTTGCTGAGCCCTGGTGGCTGCCCTGGTCCGGTGTTCGGTTTGGTGTCGCTGCTTCGGGAATTGTCCGGGTGATGCTGGGCCGGATTTCCTGGGTGGTCGGGAAGGGCGGTCGCTGTGTCGGTCTGGGAGGGCCGTAGGCCCCTTTTCGAGGTGTCCGAACTCGATTCCTTGTCGCTGTGCCTCCGAGTGGGTTCGGATTGCCGCTCGAAATGGAGTTGGAGGGAATTCCTATTCCCGCCGCTGGTGCGGCCTGATAGAGCAGTGATGGACGGTCTCCATGAGGTTGTCCGTTCGTCTCCAGCGTCCGCCAGGGGATTGTAGAATGGATCTGTGTGAAAGCCATTTAAGCGCCTCCGAAAACGCTGCCGGATTCGCTTCGGAGTCCGTCCGGGGGTCTGTGGTTGAGGGCCCGTCAGGGGCCGCCGTGCGGGGCGTCCGTGAGGGCCTGCCACCCGGGTGGGGAGGCCCGAGCCGGACCGGCGTCCCGAAGGTGCTTCCCGAGGGCCGCAGGCCCCGCCCCGGGGACGGAGGACGGGGCCGCGAACCCAGCAACCACAAGGCGAAACCGCCCCCGAGCACCCCACCGGCCGGGACCGCGGGAGGGCCCCCGGGGGTGGGGTTGTGACTGCGAATCTGTTGTTTGTTGTCACTGGGGGATCAGCTGGTGTCACTAGCCCCTGTTGACGGCGGCGTGTGGGGGCGGGGGAGTCGTGGGTGTCACCGGGGTGCGGATGTGTGGTGACATCAGGAGACGCCGCCAGGTGACATCATGATGCAGATCGCTTTGCCAGCCAGCATGGCGGGCTCCAGCCCTGGATGCCGGGTGGCCGGTGTTCAATACCGGGGTGGTGGACTGGGCACGCATACGTGACAGCAGTTTCGATGTCGATCGCGTCCCGGTGCTTCTGGCGCGGCTGGAACGCCGGGACGACGCGGATGCGTGGCAGGAGCTGGGCTGGCGGCTCGTCCTTGAGGGCGACCTGGTCTTTCCGGCCGGCTTCGCCGCCCTGCCGCAGCTGGTGAGCCTCGCGCCGCGCAGCGCGCAGGCGCGCGCCTTGACGGGGCGGATCCTCGAGCGCGCGGCCGGGCACCACGGCTGCGACGACCTGCTGGCGGACTGCGCCGGCACGATCGCGGAGTTCGGCGAGACGCTGGACCGGCACCTGCGGTCACGGCCGACCGACTATCTCGTCTCCTTCCGTGCTCTGCTCGCCGTCGTGCAGGAGTACCACTGGGCGAACGCTCTGGAGGGCTTCACGGATGACATCTACGAGCTGGAGTGCCCGCACTGCGCTGCGGGGATGAAGATCGCCGTCGGCCGGTTCGGGTGCTACTCACAGGTGTGGGACGGCGACGAGGAGCTGCGACGGGAACTGCGACCGGCCGTTGCCGAGGAGCTGACCGGGACCGGCCGGTGGATGTACCGGACCGCGGTCCGCGACGGGCAGAAGGCGCTCGCCGACGGGATCGCCCACCTCTTCGGCGAGGCGGAATGCCCGGTGTGCGCCAGTGTCTTCAACATCGCGGACGAGTACACCCACGCCAACCGTCCGGCCGCATTCATCGATCGGGTTCCCTCCTCGGCCCAGGACACCGGAGCGGGCGCATCCCCCAGCCACCCGGCAGGCGGTGTCTGGCTGCGTAGGTGAGAGGTGACAGCACTTATCGACGAGTTTGGGCAGCAGGTGGTGATCAACAGGCCGCGGAATATCGGCCAGACCTGACAGCACCCAGGCTGGGGGCGGGCGTGTCGGTGGCCTCCGGAATGATGCCCCTTATTCGAGGCCGACGAGAGGGACTGTGATGGATGACGACCTTGGCGACCTGATTCACCTCGCTGATCCGCCGGGAACGAGCGGTCACGTGGTCTCTCTCCGGGTGCTGGAGCGGGTCCCGGGCAGCGACTTCCTCGACTGCGAGTTCGTTGTGGAGACCGAGACCATCAACGGCAGCTTCCCTGTCGGCATCACGTCCGATGACCTCGACGCGTGGGAGGAAGCCCTCGACAAGCTCGCTGATAGTCGGTTGGTCTCGTGGCTGAACTCCGGTCGGTCGGTCCAGCTCGGGATCAAGCCGTTGCGGCCTGGTGTGATCGGAGTGTCGATCCATGACGGTCCGTCGTCGCAGGTGACGGTCAGCCTTCCTCTCTTGCCGCCAGCCGGCTGGATCGAGGATCACCGTGCGCGTCTTGAGAACGTGCGGCGGGTGCTCGCGGGCTGACCTCCCGGTGCGGTGTTCGGGCTCCCGCCCAACGATCTCCCCGAACACCGCACTCAGTTGCAGTTGTCAGCCGACCGTTTGCTGTTCGGCGCGGGCGCGGGTGGTGGCGAGACGGTAGGAGTCGGTGCCGGTCTCGATGATGTTGCCGCCGAAGGTGAGTCGGTCGACGATGGCCGCGCAGAGACGGGGGTCGGTGAAGGTCTTGGTCCAGCCGCCGAAGGACTCGTTGGAGGCGATGGCGACGCTGTTCTTCTCCTCGCGCTCGGTCAGGACCTGGAACAGCAGTTCGGCGCCCCTGCGGTCGAGTTCCATGTATCCGAGTTCGTCGATGCACAAAAGGTCGACGCGGCCGTAGCGGGCGATGGTCTTGGCGAGCTGCTTCTCGTCGGCGGCCTCGACGAGCTCGTTGACGAGCTTGGTGGCCAGCACGTACTTGACCCGGAAGCCGGCCATCGCGGCCTCGGTGCCCAGCGCGATCAGCAGGTGGGATTTGCCGGTTCCGGAGTCACCGATCAGGCAGAGCGGCAGGCTCTTCTTGATCCACTCGCAGGTGGCGAGGGTGTGGATCATCGCGGGGTCGATGTTCGGGTTCGCGTCGAAGTCGAACTTCCGCAGCGACTTGTCGCGGGGGAATCCGGCGGCCTTGATCCGGCGCTCGGAGCGGCGCCGGGCCCGGTCGTCGCACTCGGACATCAGCACGCAACGCCTGCTGGGAGGGCGATCACAAACACGTCCCGGTCGAGGTCGAGCTGAACGGCGAGCTGGTGTGCCCGTGGGTGACCTGGTTCATCGACTGCGCCACGAATGCCGTCACCGGCGCCGCGATCACCCCGCACACCCCGTCCCGGGACGCGATCCTGGCAGCGCTGCGCACCGCGATCTCCCGCGACGAACCCGACGGCCCTTACGGGCCGGTCGGCGGCCTGCCGGCCCTGGTGCGCATCGACCGGGGAAAGGACTTCCTCTCCCGTACCGTCACCGCCGCGCTCGGCGCTCTCGCCATCCCCGTGCACGACCTGCCCGCCTACAGCCCGCACCTGAAAGGCACGGTCGAGAACCTCAACCGGTGCGCGGAACGGATGCTCTTCGCCTCGCTGCCCCGCTACACGCACGCCCCCACACCTTCCGTCCGCCGCCGCGCCCGGACCAAGGACGCCACGGCGCCGCTGACGTTCACCGCGTTCGTGGAACTGCTCCTGGGCTGGGTCAACTGGTGGAACACCGAGCACACCTCACAGGCCCTGGCCGGCCGCACTCCGCTGCAGGCGTGGCTGGAGGA
This sequence comes from Kitasatospora sp. NPDC002543, assembly GCF_053594915.1. Classification (NCBI taxonomy): domain Bacteria; kingdom Bacillati; phylum Actinomycetota; class Actinomycetes; order Kitasatosporales; family Streptomycetaceae; genus Kitasatospora; species Kitasatospora sp. NPDC002543. Next base: position 55,474 of record NZ_JBSFWR010000047.1, read on the forward strand.
CCCCACCCCGATCGAGGATCCGAAGCAGGGGCAGCTGTGGGCCTTCACGCTCGAGGACGACGGCCGTGCCCGCACGCTCACCAGCAGCGGCGTGTACTGGCGGGGCCGCTACTACGTCGGCGACTGGATGCAGGGCCTGGCCGGCGACGGGATCAAGGTCCGCATCCGGTTCCTGCCCCACCACTCCCACGAGATCGAAGTCGTCGACGCGGTCACCGGCGCCCGCCTGGGCGCCGCTCACCTGGCCGACGCGGCCACCGACGAGCAGCGGGCCGCCGTACGCCGCACCAGATCGGCCGAGCAGCGCCGTCTGAAGAAGGCACTGGCCGCCGCCGAAAAGCTCCGCACCGAACGGTACGCGGCCGTCACCACCCCCCGAACCCCCGAGCCACTCCAGACGCTGACCGCGGCGCAGGCCGCGGCCGAGCTGGAGGCGGCCGACGGCCGGGACCTTCAGGCGCTGGCCTTGCCCGGGCTGCTCCCGCACGCCCCGGTTCCGGACGGCTGGGTCCTTCCCCGCGCCACCACGCCCGCCGAACCCGATCCCGCCGATGACAGACACCCGGCACCGGCACCGCCAGCCTGAACCACCCACTGCGGTCGCAACCCGGACCCAGGCCCTGCCAACAGGACAGCTCTCGCCTGACCCACCGCCGCGGCCCGGCCCGCGCTGGCGTTCTCACTCGCTCCACCGGCCCCTCTGCCTGCCCGTTCCCATCTCTTGAGTCCGTAGGAGCCAGCACCGTGACCACCGCACCCGCCGTCCGTCCCGGCATGCTGCCGCCGGAGCGCGCCGACCACTACCTGCACTTGGAAGGCGCCTGCACCGTCGCCACCGAGACGCTGCGCACCGCCCGGGACAACATCGCCGCCACCCTCGAAGCCCGCGCGATGATGTGCATCACCGGCACGGCCGGCAACGGCAAGTCCCTGTCGGTCAACGCCTCGCTGCGCCTGCTCGCACCGCACAACTCCTACCGGATCGCCTTCCGGGCCCGGCCCACCCCGCGCGACATCCGCCACGAACTGTTCCGCGCGCTCGGCCTGCCCGGCGATCCGCCCGCGCGGCCGATCGAGTTCGACGCCGTCCTCAAGGACGCTCTCGCCCGCGGCTTCCACGTCCTGGTCTGCGACGAGGCCCAGTGGATGTCGAGGGAGTGCTTCGAGTACTGGCGCTACCTCTGGGATGACCCCTCAACCGACATCGCCGTCGTCTTCGCCGGCGGCGACGGCTGCGCCAAGGTGCTGCGCCGCGAGCCGATGCTCGCCTCCCGTATCTACATCTGGCAGCGCGCTGTCCCGCTCACCCTCCCGGAAGTCCTGGCGACGATCCCGGCCTTCCACCCGCTGTGGGAAGACGTCGATGCCGATCTGATCGCCCTGGTCGACAAGCAGGCTGCGCACGGCAACTTCCGCGCCTGGGCCCGCATCACCAAACTCGCCACCGACGGTCTCGCCGCGCAGGGCCGCACCCGCATCGACGAGCAGCTGCTGTGCCAGGTCTACGACCGCATCGGCATCGGGCAGTGAGCCCGCACCCGGCGCCCGGTGTCACCCTCGCCCTGGATGTCGGCGACGACGTGACATGCACCAGGGCAGCGCTGGCCGCCCACCACCCGGCCACCGGCCGTATCACCGTCCACCCGACGCCGGGCACCACCCGCGCCGACGACCTCGCCCACGACATCCTGGCCGCCCTCGGCAAGCCCTACACGCCACCCGGCCCCTGGAGCAGAGCCCACGGCTCGCTGTGGGCGGCCGCGGCGGCCTGGATCCTCACCACCTCCGTCCACCATCTGACCATCCTGCGGGCCCACCTCCTCGCTCCGACCACCTGGCGCCTCCTGCTGGACCTGCAGCAACGCACCGGCATCCACCTGACCATCGTCTGCCACCGCACCCCACCGCCCGCCCTCACCGCAGCCCTGCATGCGACCGCGCACACGACCACCACCGGCCTCTCCCCGCGCCCCCTGCCCGGCCGCCCCGCACCGGGCCCGCCGCTCCCGCCCATCCCACGCGCCTCCGGCCTCAACTGGCTGACCATCCCGGCCCTGGCCCGTCTCGCTCTGTCGGACATCCCCGAACCCCCCTGCACCTGCACCCCCGTTCCGCCCAGCATCATCAGCCACCCCCCGTCCGATGGCCTTCTCCACGAGGCCGTCGAGCGCATCCACCGCCTCGCCCACCCCCAACACGCCGCAGCCCTCGCGACCGCCCTCGTCACCGGCGCACCCTTCCACCACCTCGCGACCGCCACCCCGGCCGACTACCACCCCACCCGCGCCACCCTCACCCTCCACGCCCCGCCCCACGGCCGGACCCCCGCCCGCTGCGCCACGCACCGCCCCCCACCCTGGGCCAGCCCCCTGCTGGACGCCGCCGCCCACTACCTCCGCCTCACCAGCACCGGAACCCGCCTCCTCGTCCCGCCCGAGCATGCCCTGGCGCCTCTGCTGCAGAGCGCCGAGCACTGCCGCCTGCGCCCACCCCAGCACCCCCACCCCGCCGAGCACCCCGCCCGCTACGCCTTTGCGGGTGCGCTGCCGGACGGCCCCGACTGGACCGCTTTCGTCGACGTCCTCGACGTGCCACCGCACCTGACCGACGCAGTCAGGTGCCGCCGCAGACTCGAGGAAGACGGCCCGCGCTGGCGCGAGTGGGAACGCATGTACGCCGAGGCAGCGGCCTTCCACGCCGAACACCACCACCTGGACCCCACCGACCCCGGCCACGATGGCCCCCTGATGGCCTGGATCACCAGGCAGCGCCACCTCAAGGGCTGCGGCGAACTCGCCCCCGCCCGCATCGCCGAACTGGACGCACTCGGCATGATCTGGTCGAAGAACGCGGGCGCCTGGGAACGCGGCCACGCCTACGCCCGCGCGTGGGCGGCCCGCGCCGGCCATCTCGCCATCCCCGCCAAAGCAACGTTGGACGGCTACGCCGTCGGCTCCTGGATGCGCCGCCAGCGCAAAGCTGACAACCTGACCGACCACCAGCGCCAGGCCCTCGACGCCCTCGACCCGCTCTGGCAGCTGGAGCCCGACTGGAACCGCTCCTACCGCCGCCTGACCGCCTACCTCGCCGAGGGCGGCACCCTCATCGGCCCGGCCAACCGCACCGGGCACGCGAGCGACCCCCACTTCCGCCCTGGATCCTGGCTGAGCAAGCAGATGCGGCACGCCTCCGCCAGGAAGCTCAACCCGCAGCAGATCACCCTGCTGAACGCCCTCACCACCCGCTGACCGGCGTCAGCCGCCGCCCTTGGTGTAGACGGCGCCTGCCCCGACTGTCCACCCCGCTGGTCTGCTGAGTGAACAGAGGCCGTCAGTCCGCTACTCCCGGTTGTCGGCCGTAGGCCGACCAGAGCTCACCGTGCTGCGGCCTGTTCCTGCGCCCCCGTCCGAGCAGTCGCCCGTCAGGCCGTTGTGGAGGAAGCCTGCCGTGGCCTGGGCAGCTGCACGCCGGTCTGAAGCGCTCTTGGGGAACCCAAAGCGGCCAGGGCTCACCATCCCCGCAGCGGACGGCAAGCGCTGCCGCCCGCTGCGCCCGTGCGGTCCTGGCAGACTGACGGGCCACCAGGCTCTGCAGGGGGCTGCCAGCGTCCTGGAGAAGGCCGGCATTCGGTGCCCGCAGGGCACCGGATCCCTTTGAAATAGGCGCTGCCCCTGCCCGGATCGAAGTGAGAGCCATTTCCTGAATTTCGCGCCATATCGTCAACGCAGGAGTCAGCGCATTCCCCTCCCCGCAGGGGAGGGGGCATTACCGGAAATATGCGCCACATCGTCAACGCGCCCTATGGCGGGCCGTCAGGCCCGTGCCGTACCGACACCGGCCACCCCACACAACTGAGGCCCCGTTAGGGGCCATCACCCCCACACCAATTCGCCGCAGGCGAATGCCCCAACCACCCTCGCCCGGCGCAGCCGGGCCCCCGAGGCGCAGCCTCGGGCCACCACGCACGGTGACGCCGCCAGGCGTCACCCCCGCACCTGGCGGTGCGTCAGCACCGCCGCATTTCCGCCAGGAAATGCCCAAGCCTGCGGCTTGGCGACAAATCCCCTTAATCGAATGCGTGTTCAATATGCTGGTTCCCGTGCCATGCGTATGTCGC
>NZ_JBSFWR010000048.1:0-58484 GCF_053594915.1 Kitasatospora sp. NPDC002543
GACAACATGACCCGCCGCCTCACCGGCGAATCAACACCCACCTGGCGAGGCACCTGAACCCGACATCATGGAACTCACGAGATCAAACGCCCTCTGACGGGAGGCGAGATGCGCATTCTTCTGGTCACCCACCGGTTCGCGGGAGAGGAAGCCGGCGGGACGGAAATCCTGGCCGACGACCTCGCCCGGGCCCTGATGGCGCGAGGCTTGGACGTCGCGTGGCTGGCGGCCGACGACCCGCCACCGCAGCAGCGACGCACCGCGGCCGAGTACATCAGCGTGCCCGCGGTCTTCGCACACGACTACCCGGTTGGCTGGCGCGCCCAAGAGGCTCAGCAGGCAGCGCGCATCGAGCAGTTGCTCGCCTCGCGACCTGCCGTCGACCTCGTCCACGTCCTGCACTTCAGCCGCATCGGCCTGGCGTTCCTCGACACCGCGCCGCTGCGGAACGTACCGGTCGTCTCGACGCTGACCGACTACACCGCCGTCTGCCCCGACCACCAACTCCTCGTGCGCTCCACCGGTGGCCAGTGCACCAGCACCGCGCCCTCTACCAGCTGCTTGGGATGCCTGGGCTCGCCGAGTGCAGCAGCTGGGGACGTGGAGTCGTGGCGGGCCCGCAATGCCGCGTGGCTGAACGGACGGGTGCGGGCGCTGTGGACGCAGACACCGCACCAGGCTGTGGAGCTCGCCATGGCCGGCGTCGTGGTGAACAAGATGGTCCGGGACCGGGCCTGCTACGGGCTACCCGACAGCTGGCAGTCGCTGGCCGAGAGCAGCGCCAGCGGCGAGTACCTGCTGTTCCTTGGCCGATGCTCACCCGAGAAGGGCCTCCACGTCCTGCTCGACGCCCTCGCGGACAGCCGGGTCGAGCTGCCGGTCCTGGTCGCAACGGTGCCGGACGACGCCGCTTACGAGAAACGAATGCGCCTGGTCGCCGCAGCCGACCGGCGGGTGCGCTGGCTTCCTCCACTCTCCCGCTCCGACGTAGGACCGGTGCTGGCCGGCGCCCGGGCGCTGCTGGTGCCCTCGCAGTGGTGGGAGAACCATCCGATCGTGGCGCACGAGGCCCATGCCCTGGGCGTGCCGGTGTGGTCCTCGGCGGTGCCATCCATGCGCCACCTCACGGACGACGAGGGCGTCCACCTCGTCGAACAGTACGCCGACCCGGCTTCATGGAGACAGGCGATCGATGTGGCGGCTGGATGCCAGGAGCTGCGGGTGCCGTCGTTCAGCCGCCGGGCGTCGGCGTTCGAGGCGTTCGTCGACGAGACGGTCTCCGTCTACCGGAAGGAGGTGACCAGGTGATGCCCGAACAGGTGCCTTCGATCGTGGTGCCGGAGCGCTTTCGGAAGTTCCTCGTCACCGACGACTTCGACCGCTACGGGCTCGAACCGGGCCGGCCGACGCCAACTCCCCAGTACCTGCAGGTGGAACTCACCGACCTGTGCAACCTCTCCTGCGCCGGATGCGTTCGGGCGGTGCACGACAGCAGTGGCGGGCACCTGTCCCTGGACGCCTTCGTTGCGCTGCTCGAGCAGCTGCCCGATCTTGGCCACGTGTCCTTCGTCGGTGCCGGCAAGGCGCTGATCGTCCGCGACTTCGCCTCCTTCGTCCAGGCGTGTACCGACCGGTCCGTGTTCACCTCGACGAACACCAACGGCCTGCTCGTGCGCCGTCGTCTCCAGCCGGTCCTCGACGCCGGACTGGGCCCGCTCGCCGTCAGCGTCGACGGCGCCGACGATGCCGCGCTCGGGCGGATGCGCTCCGGCCTGCGCGGATCCCAACTGTCCACCGCGCTGCGCGAGGCCGCGGAGATGACACGCCACCGCGACACCGCACTGTCGGCCGCGGTGACGCTCTCCACCGCTAACCTCGACCAGTTCCCGGCGATCGTCGACTTCGTCGCGGACCACGGCGTCACGCGCATCAGTGTGGAGAGCCTGCACCACTGGGGCGAGGACAAGACCCTCAACACCGAGTCTCTGTTCGCGATCGCACCATCGCAGGTCGTGCCGCACCTGGAGGCCGGCCTCGCCCGCGCCGACGAGCTGGGTCTGCAGCTGTCGATCTTCGACTACTCCCGGCTGGCGGGCCCGGCCGCCGGCCGAGCCGTGTGCCCTTGGCCGTGGGACGCCAGCTACATCACCAAGGACGGCGACGTCACGCCGTGCTGCATCCACATGGAGTCCTCACCCCACAATGTGCTCGGCAACATCCACCAGTCGCCGATGGCCGAGATCTGGACCTCGAAGCCGTACGGGGCTCTGCGGGACTCCTTCGTCTCCCAGGCCCCTGCCTGGTCCTCGTGCGAAGGCTGCGTTTACCGAATGGAGTTCGGACGTGTCTGATACCCATCCGCCCGCCCTCCTGGGCAACCGCCCGACCGAGGACAGTCGGCGGCTGCTGCACCGGGCGGTCGACCTCGGCCTCGACTTCGCCTCCGGAGCCTTACGCGACGACCTCGTCCTGCGGCACGCGACCGTCAGCGAGCTCATCGACCGCTTCGCCCGCCCGCTCCCCCAGGACGGCGGAAACACCGAGCAGTTCTTCGAGGCCCTGACCGAGATCGCCAGGTGGTCGATCTCCCAGGCGGACCCGCGCTACCTCGCGTTCCCCGACACCGGCGACAGCATCGCCGCGCTCGCGGCCGACATCGTCGCGTCCTTCCTCAACCAGAACCTGATCGCCTACGACCGCAGCGCTCCCGCCGCCAACGTGATCGAGGCCCAGCTGATCACCTGGCTCCGGGAACTCATCGGCTACCCGGTCACAACTCTGGCCGACTACCAAGGACTGGCATCGCTCGGCGGCATATGGACCTCCGGCGGCAACATGAGCAACCACATCGCCATCGCCGCCGCCCTCGCCCACACCTACCCCGAGATCCGCACCACCGGCCTGCGGGCACTGCCCGAGCAGCCAGTGATCCTGCTGGCTGGCGGAGTCGAGCACTTCTCCTACCTCGCCGCCGCACAGGCCCTCGGCTTGGGCACCGACGGACTGCTCTGGGCGGACGCCACCCCGGAGTTCACCAGCGACCCCGCCTCCGTCGCCCGCCTGCTGGCCTCGTCGCCTCCGGGAAAGCGGATCTTCATGGTCGTCGGCGTCGCCGGCAACTGCCGCACCACCGGCATCGACGACCTGCAGGCCCTCGCCGAGCTGAGTGAGCAGCACAACGTGTGGTTCCACGTGGACGCCTGCCACGGCGGCAGCCTGCTGTTCTCCGAGAAGCTCAAGGTCCGGCTCGCCGGAATCGAGCACGCCGACTCGGTCGCCCTCGACCCGCACAAGGGCCTGTTCGTCAGCTACCCCTCCAGCTACGTCCTCTTCCGCGCCCCTGCCGCACTCGGCCGCTTCGCCCGCTACCCGGACCGCGCCGACGACCCCGACTGCCTCGACCTCGGCCTGATCACCCCGTTCTACGGCTCCCGCGGCTTCGAATCGCTCAAGCTCTGGGCACTGATCAAGCATCAAGGCGTCGACGGCATCGGCCGACTCGTCGAAGACCGTCAGGCCACCTTCCAGAAGATGGTCGACCTGCTCGAACGCACCGGCTGCCTCCGAATGCTCGGCACTTCCGACTTCTACCGGTGCGCCTTCGTCTTCCTCCCCACCCTGGTCGCCGAAGCCCTCGAACTGGCCGCCCTGCCAGCCGCGCACCACGGTATGGTGCGCGACCTCATCTCCCGCTACACCGCCGCCTTCGCCAACCGCCTGTACCGTGCTGGCACGGTCGTCTTCGATCTCTTCGCGCTGCAGGACCTCGCCGACCGCCTCGGCAGCGGCGCCAAGTACCAGGTCATGGGGATGTGCGTGGGCCACCCGCACGTCCCCGACGAGATCGAGCACGGAATCGAGCAGGACATCACCGAAGCGGCACGCGACCTCACCGGCCGCATGCTGGAAGACCTCGGCGCCCTGCTCACGTCCACGGACCCGACCGCCAGCACCCCGGGGCCGGACGTGACCGGACCGGCGGGCTGGTGACCGCCGTGACCTATCCACCCGCGTTCACGATCGCCTACCTCGTCCACAGCGACGTCGAACTTCTGCGCCGCACCATCCCCAGCACCCTGGACGCCCTGACCCGCGGCACCCGCCACCCGTACGACCTGGTGCTCGTCGTAGACGGGGCAGAAAGCGCCCCGGCCGACGAGATCGTCGAACTCGCCCACAGCACCTGGGGCTTCGACGAAGTGCGGCTGCGCTGGCGCACCCGCCACCGGGCCTCCGGCGACCAGGCGAACAACATCCACACCCACTTCGTCAGCGACAAGAGCCGCTTCCTGATCACGATCGAAGGCGATGTCGTCGCCTTCCGCGACCCGAACGCCACCGATGTCCTCGCCGAGATCGCCGAGACGTTCGACCAGTGCCCCCAGCTCGCGCTCGCACAGCGCATCGACGACCATGACTGCTGGCAGTGGAAGCTCGAAGAGGCTGGCCCGCCGCTGAGCGACCGGGCCCGCTCGGTCAACCGCGTCTCCTCCCACTTCCTGATCTACGACACCCAGCGGGCCCGCCCCGTCATGGCCGCGGCCGGCGGCGTCCCCGGCGACCGGTTCCACGACGACGGCCGGCGCTGGATGAACTACGAGGACTGGCTCTCCCACACCTTCGCCCAGCCCGCCGGCCTCGGAATCGGCTACCTGCACCGCCTCCCGCTCCGGGTCTTCCACTGCGACGAGAAGACCGAGCCCGGTTCCGCCCACTACCGCCGTGACATCGCCACCCGCCTGCGTGTCTTCGCCGAACGCGAGCGCGCCGTGAAGGAGGAACTCGGTGCCTGACCACCGTCTCGTCCCCTCGCCCGTGTTCCTCCTCTCCCCGATCCGCTCCGGATCGACCCTGCTGCGCTGCCTGCTCGGATCCCACCCCGCCGTCCACGCCCCGCACGAACTCCACCTCGCCGGCTACACCGTGGCCGTCGACGACGAGTTCACCGACCTGTCCATGCGCACCCTCGGCCTCAACCACACCGACCTCGAGCACCTGCTCTGGGACCGCCTGCTCCACCACCAACTCACCGAGGCCGGCAAGACCGTGCTCGTCGAAAAGTCCCCGGGCAACGTGTTCATCTGGCAACGCCTCGCCGCCTGCTGGCCCCAGGCCCGCTACATCGTCTTGCGCCGCCACCCGGTCGCCATCGCCGACTCCATCCGCCGCGCCGGCGACGCCAACGACATCGCCGAAGCCGCCGTCACCCTCGACAAGTTCGCCACCGCCCTCGACGAAGCCGCAGCCAACCTGCCGGACGCCGTCCACGTCACCTACGAGCAACTGACCGCCGACCCCGAAGCCACCTGCAAGGCCCTGTGCGAGCACATCGGCATCCCCTGGGATCCGAGCATGCTCGACTACGGCCGTCACGACCACGGCCCCTTCGTCTACGGCATCGGCGACTGGTCACCCCAGATCGCCTCCGGCCGCATCCAGGCCGCCACCCCGCCGCCGCCGGGGGACGGCGTCCCGCTGCTGCTCAACTCCTGGTGCCAGAAGTGGGGTTACGCCCCATGAGCCAGCCGCGATCATCAACCGTCTTCTGGCTCCTCGGACTGCCGGCCTCCGGCAAGACCACCCTCGCTCGCCACCTCCTCGACTACCTCAGCACCGAGCACGGCGCCGACTGCGGGCTCTACGACGCGGACGTCGAACGCGCCACCGGCGTCCTGCGAGATCTGGACTGGTCACCCTCCGACCGCATCGCCACGATCCGCGCCCTCGCGCACGCAGCCGGCCAGCACCAGGTCGGCATCGTCACCCTGGTGACCTCCACCGAGGCGGAGCGCCAGCTCGCCGCAGACCTCCTCGGAGAACGCCTCCGCCTCATCCACGTCCACGCACCCGAACCGGTGCGCCACGCCCGCGACGCCCTCCGCACCGTCCGCGCCTACCGAACCAACCCGGCCCCGGACGCACCGGAGCTGTCCTGGTCCGATCCCGAACAGCCCGCGCTGGCGCTGGACACCACGGCCCCGCTCAGCACCACCGCGAACGCCCTTGCAACTTCGCCGCTACCGCCCTCGCGAACGCCGCTTCCCCATAGACGCTGGTCAAGCAGCAGTCGGGAGATGCGGCATCGATCCGGCTCGTACGGGTGCCGCCTGCCGGCCGTCGTGCGAGGCGGCGCCACGCCCGATGCGACCGCCCCTAGCCTTCTCCGCCACCGCGATGAACGCCAGCTCGGAGAAGAAGAAACCGCCCAGCTGGTCCGCCTCGCACACCGCGGCGTACCACGCCTCGACCTCTTCAGGGGCGACCGAACCCCGACCATGCTTGGCGGCCGACAACAGAGCCTTCCGAATCTGGTCAACCCGATCCTTCGCATGCCCCGTGAACTCGGTCGACCACGCCAGCAACGGCTCGACGCCGACGAGCTCCAGCGGACTGCAGGCGAGGAGCAGCCCCAGCTTGCGTCCGATCCTGCCGTCCGCGTGATCCATCCAGCTCTGCGCATCGTCCGCGAACGCGTGACACACCCGCCGATCGAGATCGGCGCCCGCGCCCGCGATGACCATCGAGTCGAAGTCGACGTGCGCGATGACCGCCCGCCCTCCAGGGCGAAGGACCCGCGCCACCTCGGCCAGCATCTCCAGCGGGTCCGGCAGGCACTCGATGGTGTTGTACGACAAGACGACGTCCACGCTCGTATCGGAGCACGGGAGAGGGTCGCGCAGATCAGCAACGATCGTCGCCGTCGACCCCTTGTGGCCTGCCAGAGCCGCGTGGACCTGGTGCAGCGACTCCGCCGAACGGTCGATCCCCACGAGGGAAGCCTGCGGCGCTATCCGACTGACAGCCCGCAGCGTCGGTCCCGCCCCGCAGCCGAGATCAACAACAACCTGGTCGGGATCTTGTGGGCCGGCAAGCTCCGCAAGGCGCGTGTGGATCGGCTCAGCACTGTTGGACACGGCACTGCCCTCCTCCCCTGTCCGCGCCAGAGCCCGAGATGGCGGCACCAATAGTTCAGGTTTGCACCATATGACAGAGTTCGGGATGTCTCATCCCGAGAAAGGGAACCCACCATCCGTGGACCGCCCCTTCGAGCCGCCGTCCACGCCAGCCCCAGTGCTGGGGCCGGAACGACCATTCCAGTTGCTCCGGGGGCCGCGTCCGGCGCGCGCCGCAAGCGCGCTTCACTGCTCCCTGGGGCCATCCGGTGCAACCGCCTGGCAGCTCCCAGCCTGGCGCACCGGCGCGGCCGAAGGCCGCCGCAGCGCATTCCCGTCCCACGGGCTGCTCGATAGACGCGAAAAACTCCCCAAGGATCCGGCACGCCGAATGACTGCTGCGCACCAGAAATCCGACGCTCCGCGCGCAGGATCTCGGGAGGTCACCGAACTACAACGCTCATTGTTCGACGCTCATAAAATCGCGCCGTCGCACCGCAAGAAGAAGCCGCCGAATTCGCCAACCCGCCCCTTTGTTCGCTTTCCAAAGGGATCGCCGCAGCTCACAGGCACAGGTGGTCGCACAGTTCGCTTCCTCCGCGCCATGGTCCGCTCCCTGCCGCGCCAGGGCGCCACGGCGTGATGCTTGCGGCAGTCCGATCACACAAGGAGCGAATCCCATGAGCCTGACCGATCCCCAGCGCGGACGCGTCTACCGGCGCTGCGGCTGCCGCGACGCCGCCGGACGCCAGTACGGCGCCCGCTGCCCGATACTGAACACCCAGCCCGAGCACGGCCGCTGGGCCTACGCCGTCGACCTGCCCAGCACCTCCGGCAAGCGCGAGACCCGCCGCCGCAGCGGCTTCCCCGACGAGAACACGGCCCTGACCGCCCTGCAGCGATTCCTGGCGGCAGAGCGCACCGGAATCACGCTGGACGAGACCCTGACCGTCGCCGAGTACCTGACCGAGTGGCTGCTCTCCAAACAGGACGTCCTCAAGGCCACCACCTACGCCGGCTACCACCGCCACGTCCACCACGACCTCATACCCGCCTTCGGCTCCCTGCCCCTGAACGCCCTGCGCGACCGACACGTCACCACCTGGTCCCGCAAACAGCTGGCCGCCGGCCGCGGACGCCCCACCGTCCACCGCTGCTGCACCATCCTCTCCAGCGCCATGAACGCCGCCGTCAGCGCCGACCTGCTGGCCCGCAATCCCGCCCGCAACGCCGCGCTCAAGCGTCCCGCCGCACCCGAGCGCCGGTGCTGGACACCGCAGCAGGCATCCGCTTTCCTCCACCACAACACCGAGACCTACAACGACGTCTACGCCGACATCTTCGAGGTCATCCTCGGCACCGGAATGCGCCGCGGCGAGGTCCTCGGTCTGCACTGGCCCGAAGTCCACTTTCGCCAGCGCGTCCTGTTCGTACGCTGGACCCTCGCATCGATCAACAACGCCCGCCTGCACCTGCAAGCGCCCAAGACCCGCGCCAGCCGCAACTGGGTCAGCCTCTCCCCCCGCGTCACGGCCGCACTGCGCCGCCAGGCCACCCGCCATCGCGGCATGCATCCCGACCAGCCCCGCCTGAACGGCATGGTCTTCACCCGCCCGGACGGCAAGCCCGTCAGCCCCGAACGGCTCCTGCACACCCTGCGCCAACGCTCAGCCGAGATCGGCCTGCCCAAGATCGGCCTTCACGACCTGCGCCACACCGCCGCCACCATCATGATCAGTTCCCAGGTGCCGCTCGCCGTCGTCTCCAAGACCCTGCGGCACTCCACCCTGGCCACCACCGTCAACATCTACGGCCACCTGCTCCCCCAAGCCGCCCGCGAAGCCGTCACCGCTCTCGCCGACGCGCTCGATCGAGCCGACCTCCCACGCGAGACCACCTGACGCCACATCAGGAGTCGCGATCACCCTGCGACCACGCGGCCCCCGGAAACGACTGAGAGCGGGTGCCTGGTTTCCCAAGTACCCGCTCTCACAACCGACTTCACAGTCGGGACGACAGGATTTGAACCTGCGACCCCTTGACCCCCAGTCAAGTGCGCTACCAAGCTGCGCCACGTCCCGTGGTCTCGGTGCCTGCAGCGGGGCCCGGGGGGCTCTACTGTGGGCTTCTCGACCTTGTCTCCGGTTGTCCCGGCGACGTGGAAAACAATACAGCACGTCGGGGGGTGCTCGCTGCCAGGTTCTGGGGGCGGGTGGGTCAGGGGGTGGGGTGGCGGGCGTCGTAGGTGAGGAAGGCGGGGCGGCGGGCGGCGAGGAGGAGGACCGCGGCGACGCAGGCGAGGCCGCCGGTGATCACGGAGGTGGCGGGGTTGGTGAGGGCGGCGACGCTGCCGGACTCGAAGTCCCCGAGGCGGGGGCCGCCGGCGACGACCACGATGAAGATCCCCTGGAGGCGGCCGCGCATCTCGTCCGGGGCCGCGACCTGCATCATCGTGTTGCGGAAGATCATGCTGACGGTGTCGGCGCAGCCCGCGACCGCGAGCAACAGGAGGCCGAGCCAGAGGTTGTGGAGGGCGCCGAAGGCCGCGATGGCGAGGCCCCAGGCGGTGACGGCGGCGAGGACGGCGACGCCCTGGCGGTGCACGCGGCCGACCCAGCCTGAGAAGAGCGCGCCGATCAGGGCGCCGACGGCCGGGGCGGAGACCAGCAGGCCGACGGTGCCGGCGTCGCCGCCGTAGAAGGTGACCGCGATGGCGGGGAAGAGGGCGCGCGGCATGCCGAAGACCATGGCGGCCAGGTCGGCGAGGAAGCTGGTGCGCAGGTTGGGCTGCTCGCGCAGGAAACGGAGGCCGTCGAGGACGGAGGCGCGGCCCTTGCGCTCGCCGAGCGGCCGCATGGCGGGCAGGCGCCACATCGCGTAGAGGGTGGCGGTGAAGGCGACGGTGTCGACCAGATAGGCGGCTTGGGCGCCGTACGCGCCGATGAGGACGCCGCCGAGCATCGGGCCGACGGTGAGGCCGAGGTTCATGCTGACGGTGTTCAGGGCGTTCGCCGCCGGGAGCTGGTGGCTGGGCACCAGGCGGGGGATCATCGCGGAGCGGGCGGGGGAGCTGATCGCGAAGAAGCCGGCCTGGACGGCGACGGCGGCGTAGAGGACGGCGACCAGGCCGAGGCCGGCCAGGGCCTGCACGGCCAGGACGGCGGAGACGACGGCCAGGCCGGCCGAGCCGAGCAGGCCCAGCCGGCGCCGGTCGACGGTGTCGGCGATGGCGCCGCCGTAGAGGCCGAAGGCGACCAGCGGAACGAGGGAGAAGATGCCGACGAGGCCGGTCGCGAAGGCCGAGCCGGTCAGGTCGTAGACCTGGACGGAGACGGCGACGGCCGTCATCTGCTGGCCTATGGAGGAGACGGCCTGCCCGGCCCAGAGCCGGCGGTAGTCGGGGTTCTCGCGCAGTGGGCTGAGGTCGGCGAACGCCCGCCGGTACCAGGGCGCGTCGGCGGCCGCCTCCGGCGCCGGTCCGTGCCCCGGCCCTGGGGCGGGATCCTGTTCGGGCTCCGCGGCGGTGGGCGGCGTGGAATGTTGATCCTTCGACATAATCCCCATGCTCCGCCCCGCCCCCGGGCGGCCTCGCACCGGGGCCCGGCCGTCGGTCCCGCCCCTGGTCCCCGCCGTGCTCTCCACGTCTGGCGTCGGCGCCGGCCTCGGCGCCTGCCTCGAAGCCCGCCCCGGAGCCGGGCACGGACCCAGTCCCGGAGCCGGCACGGAGCCTGCACGGAGCCCTGCCAGGCGAAGCCCCGGCCCCGTGCGCCCCGCCCCGCCCCGCTCCGGCTCCGGCTCCCGCTCCCGCTACCGGCCGAGCACCTGCTTCTCGCCGGCCTCCACCGCGAAGTCCAGCCGGTTGCCCGGCGGCGGGAACGGGCAGATGAAGTGCTCCGAGAAGGCGCACGGCGGCAGGTACGCCCGGTTGAGGTCGAGGACGGTGCGGCCCTCCGCGTCGGGCGCGGGCAGGGTGATGAAACGGAAGCGGTAGGTGTCGATGCCGCTGGTGGCGTCCGCGATCACCCCGCTGAGCCGGTCGCCCGACCGGCTCACGGTGAGGGTGCGGTGCTCGCCCGCCACCGTGAAGGCGATCTGCCCGGAGACGGCCAGTGGGCGCTCCCGGCCGTCCGCGTTGGGGACCACGACCGACCGCGCGTCGTCGTCCGTGAACGGGGTGAAGACCGCGGGCACGGCCCACTCCGGCGCGTACGGGTAGGCGGAGATGCCGGCGAACGCGACCCGGCGGGGTGCGGCCGGGTCGAAGACCCGCAGGGCGAGCTCGCCCTCGCGCTCGATCGGGACGAGCAGCAGGGCGTCCAGGGTGGCGGTGTCGGCGGCCGGGTCAGTGTCCGGGCGGAGCAGCGCCTCGCCGTCCACCGGTGCGTCGGCGCCGTCGACCGTGATGCCGTCGGACGCCGCCGCCCGGACCCGGACGCCCTCGGCGTCGGCCCACCAGAGCCCGGGCAGGCCGGGGACCTCGGCGGGCTCGGGCTCCAGCCAGTGGGTGCCGGTGAGTGCGAGCTGGCCGTGCAGCGCGCTCACGGACGCCGCCCGGCCGTCGCTCCAGTGCTTCCAGTCCTCCGCGGCCGTCTCCGTCATCGGTCCACCCTCCCGGTCGGTCCGCGGACGGCCCGCGGTTCGGGCCGTCCGTCTCGGTCATTCACAACACCGTCCGTGCGGACGGATCATTCCCGCCGGGCGCGAACCGCCGAAACCGCAACACCGCGGCAACACACCGACACGGAGCACAACACCGGGCACACCGGGGACAACAACAACGGCCACACGGATCAGCCGCCCGGCCCCTGCCCGTCCACCCGCCTGCCCGCCTGCCCGTCCACCCGCCTACCCGTCGCGGCGCTTCAGTGGACGGAACAGCCCCTCCTGCACCACGGACACCACCAGCCGGCCGTGCCGGTCGAAGATCTGCCCGCGGGCCAGGCCGCGCGCGCCGTGGGCGATCGGGGACTCCTGCTGGTAGAGCAGCCAGTCGTCCGTCCGGAACGGCTGGTGGAACCACATCGCGTGGTCGAGCGAGGCCATGTCGAAGTTCCGCTCGCCCCACAGCGGCTCGACCGGGGCGCGGACGGCGTCGAGCAGCGTCATGTCGCTGGCGTAGGTGAGGGCGCAGACGTGGATCAGCGGATCGTCCGGCAGCGGGCCGTTGGTGCGCAGCCAGACGCCGCTGCGTGCCTCGACGCCCTCGAGTTCCTCCGTGGTCCAGCGCAGCCGGTCGACGTAGCGAATGTCGAACGGCTGGCGGCGGCTGATGAAGGGGGGCAGCTCACCGAGTCGGGAGCCGACCTCGTCCAGGGCGCTGGGCAGATCCTCGGGGGCGGCGACCGCCGGCATCGGGAACTGGTGCTCGATGCCGGCCTCCTCGGGTCTGTGGAAGTCCGCGGTGAGCGCGAAGATCGACCGGCCGCCCTGGATGCCGAGCACCCGCCGGGTGGTGAAGGAGCGGCCGTCTCGGATCCGGTCGACCTGGTAAACGATCGGGACGCCGGGGACGCCGGGGCGCAGGAAGTAGGCGTGCAGCGAGTGCACCGGGCGCTCGTCGTCCACCGTGCGCCCCGCCGCCACCAGCGCCTGACCGGCGACCTGGCCGCCGAACGTCCGCTGCAGCGCTTCCTCGGGGCTGCGCCCACGAAAGATGTTGAGTTCGATCTGCTCAAGGTCGAGCAGATCGACAAGGTCGTCGACGGGGGTACCCATGCGCACGCTTCCTCTCCGGACTCCGAACGAATTCTCCAGCTCACTCGAATCCCCTGGCGACCCGGGTCATTCCCGCGCACCGGTCCGGAACGCCCAGTTCACTCGAACGAGTAGACGAGTAGGCGAGTAGGCGAGTAGGCGATCAAACGAGCAAGTGACGGAAGGGACGCCCACCGCCCCGCGGACCCGCCCACTCCGCCTACTCCCCCAGCCCCGACTCCCGCACCGTGATGTTGAGCCGCCCGACCAGCCCCAGCGCCGGATCGGCCGTCCCCGGCAGCGTCCGCACCACCCCGTGGTACGCGAACCGGGACGGGCCCCCGAACACCAGGAGGTCGCCGCCGCGCAGCTCCAGGTCCGTCCACGGCCGGGTCCTGGTCTCGGTGTTCCCGAGCCGGAAGACGCATCCATCGCCCAACGAGAGCGAGACCACCGGCGCGTCCGCCCGCTCGTCGCGGTCCTGGTGGAGGCCCATCTTCGCGCCGTGCGCGTAGTGGTTGACGATCGCGATGTCCGGCGCGTACGAGGCCCCACCCGCGACCTCCGCCAGCGCGTCCCCGTACGCCTCGGCGACGGCCCTGCGCGCCAGCTCCCCGAGCAGCGGCGGGAACGGCTTGACGGGCGCCCCGTCCTCGGCAACCCGCCGGTACCCGTACGGGTACCAGTGCAGGCCCAGGCTCACCATCCGGACGGACATCATCCCGCCGGTGGGCATCCGCACGGCGTGCAGGCCGGCCGGCGGGCGCGCCCACTCCCGGCAGGCGGCGACCAGGCGGCGCTGCGCGTCGAGGTCCAGCCAGCCGGGGAGCAGGACCGCGCCGGGGGCGGGCTCGGAGCGCTCGCGCGCCCCCGCGGACCCGCCCGGATCGCTGAACAGCTCGCCCTGGATCACCCCACCATCCTCCCGCACCGGCACCTGCCGGGCCCAGCCCCGGCCGAAGGCCCGGCCCCGAGGCGGTGCGCAGGACGGCACGCAGGACGGCGGGGCCCAACCCGGCACCCGTCGCCGGCTGGACCCGGCATCACGGAACGCCGACGGCCGCTCCCCCGGCCGGCGGAAGAACCCGCGCGGCGGAGAAGCGGCCGTCAAAGCCGGGCCCGTCGGTACGTCAGGGCGTCAGCACCTCGGTACGTCAGCTCGTCGACGCATCAGCGCGTCAACGCACCAGCACCTCGGCGCCGCGAAGCCCGCGCTACCCGGGCAGTCCGGGCAGTCCGGGCAGTCCGGCACCGGCTACCGACGAGGCCTCACGTGCCGGTTCGGACCTCAGATGCTGAGGGTCTGGCCCGGGAGGATCAGGTCCGGGTTGCCACCGATGACCTTGGCGTTGTTCTTGTACAGGTCGTGCCAGTCCAGGCCCTGCGCGGCGGCGATGGAGCTCAGGGTGTCACCGGTCTTGACGGTGTAGCTGCCCTTGGCGGCCGGCTTGGCGTCGTTCGAACGGTTCCAGGACTTGGCACCCTGGTCGGCCTTCGGCGCGGACTTCTGGGCGTCGGCCTTCGGAGCCGCCTTCGGCGCGGCAGCGTCGTTCTTCGGCGCGGCCTGGGCCTTGGGGGCGGCCTTCGGGGCCTCGGCCGGCTTGGCGGCGGCCTTGGGGGTCTGCGCCGGCTTGGCGGCGGTCGAGCCCGCGGCGGAGCCCGCCGAGGTGTCGACGGCGGCCGGGGCGCCGCCCTTGGTCAGGCCGGCCTTGACGGAGCAGACGGGCCAGGCGCCCGGGCCCTGCGAGGCCAGGACCTTCTCGGCGACGGCGATCTGCTGCGCCTTGGTGGCCTGGTTGGCCTGCGAGGCGTAGGCGGTGCCGCCGAAGGCGGCCCAGGTGCTGGAGGTGAACTGCAGACCGCCGTAGAAGCCGTTGCCGGTGTTGATGGCCCAGTTGCCGCCGCTCTCGCACTGGGCGACGGCGTCCCAGGTGGAGACGGAGGCGGCGGAGGCCGAGGTGGCCGTGACGAGGCCGGCCACCGGCAGGGCCGCGACAGCGGCGCCCGCCACGACAGCCATCCGAACGCGGTTGCGCTTGGTGGCGGCGGTGGTGGTGGCAGCGGCGGTCTCGTGACGGAAGGTCATGGGGTTCCTCTCGACAGCCCCGGGCGGGCATGCGGAACCAGGCCCTGGGAAGGGCCGCGTTCGCTTGCCGCGTCCGTCGGACGGCCGTGCACGTGTCGGACGTGCCGCTGCCGCCCCGGCCACCTCGCCGCTCGCCGGGCGACCTGTTCGAGCGATCGCGTCGGCGGGCACCTGCCGCGCCCGGCGGACCGGGGGGCTGTGCGTCGGGGGTGAACCCGGGTGGCGCTCGTTGCGCCGACCAAGAAGCTACGAGCCGGTCGGCGGGGAAACCAAAACTCTGACGGTCTGCCCAGCTCAGACAGGGGTTACCGGAGGTAACGACCATGCAATCACGCCCGGAATGTCCGATTTAGCCATTGATTCCTGGATCAAACATCCAGGCCGCGTGACCCACCTCACTGTTTGATTCCGGCAGTCCCGGCACCGACATCGACAGATTGCGACCACGAGAACACGCCGCGCGGTCGGATCCGGGGCAATTCCCGTCAGCCTCCATGGGCACCCGTGACGCCCGACACAAGGGCCCGTTGGGCATGACGACCTCTCCGTGTCCGCCCCCGCACCCCATCCGCACCCATCCGAGGAGACCCTGTGCCGCGCATGCTCGACGTCAGCGACGAGGTCCGGTCCGAGATCGGCGACGACGAGGCCGACCGCCTGCTGGGCGGCGACCGCGCCCCCGACAGCTACGAGTGCACCTCCTGCCGGACGCCCGGCGACACGCACGTGGAGCCCACCAGCACCGTGCTGTTCGTCGGTGACGAGACCGCCGTCCTCGCCTTCGCCCACGCCCGCTGCATCCCCTCGCAGGTCGTACCGGTCTCCGAGGAGCAGTTGGCCGGCGCCGTCCGCAGCATCAGCCAGTCCCAGCCCGGCCAGTCCCGGCCCGGCGGCCCGGACTTCGCCGTCCCCGCCGCCGTACCGGGCACCCCCGTACCGGGCAGCCCCGCGCCGACCCCGGCCGTGCCCGTCGGTCCCGGCCCGTCCGCCGCCCAGCCCGCCGCGGCCGGCCAGGCCGCCATCCTCGGCATCACCTGCGGACTCGTCCTGCACGGCAAGGTCGGGCACGCCTCGCTGGTGGTCGAGCCGACCGGGCCGGTCGGCCGCCCCGGCAGCACCTCGGGCGAGGACGAGTTCCTCGACCTGCTCCAGGACGCCGGCTTCCAGCCCGTCACCGACCTGGACGAGACCCCGGACCAGCTGCCCGGGTGGTCCGTCCTGGTCGCGATGGGCAAGCTGCACGCGATCCTCCAGCCCGCCGCGGCCGGCGGCAGCACCGGCTGGTGGCAGGCGCACCAGCCGCTCCAGGTCACCGACGCCTGGCGGATGGCCGCGAGCCAGCTCTCCGAGGTGACGATGTACGCGGTGCCGGCCGGCATGGTCGGCCGACAGCCCCGCGAGGACCTGCTGCGCCAGGCGCTGGAGCGGGCCGTGGCGCTGGGTCAGGTGGTCGCCGCCTCCCTCCCGCTCGCCGGCACCTGATCCGCCTCCGCCCTCCGGTCCTGCCGGAAGGCGGCCCCGGACCCGCCGGAAGGCCGCCGCCCACCCCCACGGCGGCCTTCCGGCGGACGCGCCCCCTCCGCACCCCGAGTCCCGGCGCGTCCACACCCCGCCCGGCGCGCCGACCCCCTCCGCACCCCGGCGTGCGGGCGCACCCGCGCCCCTGGGCACCGCATCCCCCGCCCCTCTCGATCGTTGGCTCCTACGTGTACAGCTACGACGTCTCCGCGTCCCCCGGCCGGTCCGCCACCGCCTCGCGCTCGATCCCGGGCATGCGCCCGTCGTACGACGCCGAGCACCCGCACTCCGCCACGCCGATCTACGACGAGCTGTACTCCGAGTACCGACGCCTCTTCCGTGCCCTGCCCGGTGACCGCTCGGGCGAGGAGGACCTGAAGTTCACCGGCTTCGCGGTCCGTGACGGCTACCCCCCGATCGGCGAGCAGCGCCCGTACCCGCCCCAGCAGCAGGCCTTCCACACCCTCCCGGGCCAGGCACCGGGCCTCCCCCAGTTCATGCCGAGCTCCCAGCACCACGGCTCCGGCCCCACCGGCGGCCAGCAACACGGTTCCAGCGGCGGCCAGCAGCACGGCCACACCGGCGGTCACGCCGCCGCCCACACCGGAACCCACGCCGCCGCCCAGCAGCACGGCCACACCGGCAGCCACCCCGTCGCCCAGCAGCACGGCCACACCGGCAGCCACACGGCCGCCCACTCCAGCGGGCACACCACCGGCGGTCACACCACCGGAAGCCACATCGGGGGTCATGCCCCCGCCCACGCCGGCGCCCACGCCACCGGCCACCACAACCACAACCACAACCACAACCACCAGAGCCATCACACCCCCCACCAGGGCCACGGCCACCCCGTCGGCCGGCCCGAGCCCGCCGCCCCCACCGGCGACGGCCTCCGGCGCCCGGCCCCGCCCCTCGCGCAGGACCAACCCGCCCTCCCCGCGGCCCAGTTCACCAACGGTCAGGGCTGGGTCGCGGCCGGCTACCTGGGCGCGGCCCCGGTGCCAGCGCCCGCGCTCCCGCCGATGCCGCTCCCCGCGCCCCCGCCGCCGATGCCGCCCGCGCCCGCCCCGGTGATGGGTACGGCTGCCGGCCTCGCCCCCGCGCCATCGACCGGCGGCCGCCACCGCCAGATGCTCTCCCTGCCCCCGGGCTCCACCGTCGACCACCGCTGACGCCGACCCCGCGCCCCGGCCCGCCCGGGGAGCCGAGCAGGACACCCGCACGGGACGCGCGAGCCCCGGCCGGGAGCCCCGAAAGCCCCGAGAACGCCGGAGGGCCCCGCCACCACCGTGGCGGGGCCCTCCGGCCGTCGGTCGGCGGACCAGCCGCTCCTACCGACTACTTCTCACTGCTCACTGCCTACTTCTTCTTGCGCTTCTCCCGGACCCGCACCGAGATCGAGATCGGCGTTCCGACGAACCCGAACTCCTCGCGCAGCCGGCGCTCGATGAAGCGCCGGTAGCCGGCCTCCAGGAAGCCCGAGGCGAACAGCACGAAGCGCGGCGGACGGGTGCCCGCCTGGGTGCCGAACAGGATGCGCGGCTGCTTGCCGCCCCGGATCGGGTGCGGGTGGGCGGCGACCAGCTCGCCGAGGAAGGCGTTCAGGCGCGCGGTCGGGATGCGGGTCTCCCAGCCCTCCAGCGCGGTCTCGATCGCCGGGACGAGCTTCTCCATGTGCCGGCCGGTCTTGGCCGAGACGTTGACCCGCGGGGCCCACTGCACCTGGACGAGGTCGCGCTCGATCTCGCGCTCCAGGTAGTAGCGGCGCTCCTCGTCGAGCTGGTCCCACTTGTTGTAGGCGACGACGACGGCGCGCCCGGCCTCGACGGCCATCGAGATGATCCGGGTGTCCTGCTCGGCGAGGGTCTCGCTGGCGTCGATCAGGACGACCGCGACCTCGGCCTTGTCCAGCGCGGCGACGGTGCGCAGCGAGGCGTAGAAGTCGGCGCCGGCGGTCAGGTGGACCCGGCGGCGGATACCGGCGGTGTCCACGAACTTCCAGGTCTTGCCGCCGAGCTCGATCATCTCGTCGACCGGGTCACGGGTGGTGCCGGCCAGCTCGTTGACGACGACGCGCTCCTCGCCGGCGACCTTGTTCAGCAGGCTGGACTTGCCGACGTTGGGCCGGCCGATCAGCGCGATGCGGCGCGGGCCGCCGGGGGCGGCGTCGCCGAAGGTCTGCGGCGGGGCCTCGGGCAGCGCGTCCATGACGGCGTCCAGGAGGTCACCCGAGCCGCGGCCGTGCAGGGCGGAGACCGGGAAGGGCTCGCCGAGGCCGAGCGACCACAGGTAGGCGGCCTCGGCCTCGGTGGAGGGGCCGTCGACCTTGTTGGCGCACAGGACGGTCGGCTTGCCCGCCCGGCGGATGATCTTGATCAGGGCCTCGTCGGTGTCGGTGGCGCCGACGGTGGCGTCCACCACGAACAGCACCGCGTCGGCCTGCTCGATGCCCAGCTCGGCCTGGGCGGCCACCATGGCGTCGATGCCGAGGACGTCGATCTCCCAGCCGCCGGTGTCGACCACCTTGAAGCGGCGGCCGTTCCAGCTGGCCTCGTAGGTGACCCGGTCGCGGGTGACGCCCGGCTTGTCCTCGACGACGGCCTCACGGCGGCCGATGATGCGGTTCACCAGGGTCGACTTGCCGACGTTGGGGCGGCCGACCACGGCCAGCACCGGCAGTCGGACGTGCTCGGCGCCGTCCGCGGCGTCGATGCCGTCGAGGTCGAAGCCCTCTTCGGCGGCGAGTGCCATGAACTCGGCGTAGTCGGCGGCGTCCAGCTCACCGGGGCCGGTGGCGGCGTGCTCTGCGGTCATGTTCGTCTGTTCCGTTTCCCGGCCCGGCCCTTCCCAGGGGCGTGCCGTGCGTACCTGCCCCGCTCGGGGCAGCGCGATGGTTGGCTCCGCGGCACCTCGACGGCCCGCGGTTCACTCGTTGATCGGCCCGACGGCGGTCGAACCGGCTCTGGTTCGGCCCGGCCGCAGCCGGACCGGAGTCGTGGTCGGCCCGACGGCAGCCGGACCGGGGTCGTGATCGGCCCGACGGCAGCCGGACCGGAGTCGTGATCGGCCCGGCCGCAGCCGGACCGGTTCCGGTCGCCCCGACGGCAGTCGGTCAGACCGAGGACAGTCCGGCCCGCTCCTCCACCAGCCCGGCGATCCGGTCGATCACCTGCTCCAGGGTGAGCTCGCTGGTGTCCACGAGGACGGCGTCCGCGGCCTGGGCCAGCGGGGCCGTCTTCCGGGAGGAGTCGGCGGCGTCCCGGCGGGCGAGGTCGGCGGCCATCGCGGTGATGGTCGCCTCGTCCACGCCCTTGGCCCGCAGCTCGGCGGCCCGGCGCGCGGCCCGGGCCTCCTCGGAGGCGGTCAGGAAGACCTTGACGGTGGCGTCCGGGAACACCACGGTGCCCATGTCCCGGCCCTCGGCGACGATGCCGCGCTCGGCGACCTCGGCGCAGCCGCGCTGCAGCTCCACCAACCGGGACCGTACGGCCGGCACCGCGGACACGGCGCTGACCTTGGCGGTCACCTCGGGGCCGCGGATCGGGCCGGACACGTCCTGGCCGTCCACCGTGATGGTGGGGCCGTCGGCGTCGGTGCCCGAGACGATCACCGGCTTGCCGCACGCGACGGCCACCGCCTCCTGGTCGTCGACGTCGACCTCGTTGGCCAGCATCCACCAGGTCATCGCCCGGTACATGGCACCGGTGTCCAGGAAGCTCAGGCCCAGCCGGGCGGCGACCGCCCGCGAGACGGTCGACTTGCCGGAGCCGGAGGGCCCGTCGATGGCGACGACGACCGGGGCGTGCGCTCGGTCGGCAGTGTCCACGGGGCGAACCTCTCTCTGAGCATGGGAGCCGGAGCCTGGGCAGGCGGGCGGCCGGGGATTGTCTCCCTCAAGGTTAATGGACCGCCGGGGTGACATACTCCGCCACCATCCGGCCCCCTCCCCACCGGGCCGGATCCAGCCTGGATCCGGCCCGGATCCAGGCCGGGTCCAGGCCCGCCCCGGTCCCGACCGGCTCCGATCCGGGACCCCGTCCACCCCGCGACAGGCCCCGACGGGCGGCCCCGCTACCCGACCGCCTCCAGCACCGCCGTCCCGAGCCGCGGCCGCAGGTACTCCCCGTCCCGTTCGACCCCGAGCACCCCGCCGACCAGCACCATCGGCACCTCCCGCCCGAGGACCTCCCACACGAACGGCACCCTGGACAGGTGCGACGGGAAGTCGTTCACCTCGAACGCGTTCGGGTGGTACGCGTCGTCCGCCGCCTCCCGCCAGTCGAAGGAGCTCCGCGGCCGGGGCCCGTCCGGTGTCCGGGTGTGGGCGAGGAAGGTGGTGAGCCAGCCGGTCACCCGGGGCCCGCCGGACCTCCCGTGCCACTTGAACAGCGAGCGCCAGAAGTCCTCGTCCACCGGCCCGCCGGCCGCCGTCGCGGCGATCTCGTCCACCACCGGCCGCAGCCGGGCGAACCAGGGTGTCAGCCCGTCGAAGTGCCGGGCCAGCGCGCGGACGCCGTCCGCCAGCCGGACCCAGTCCTCGGCCGTGCCCTCCAGGCGTACCTTCGGGATGCCGCAGCGGGTCTCCCAGCGGAAGTCGTAGTACGGGCTGACCACGTCCATCAGCGCCACCAGCGCCGAGGCGGCGTCGTCCGGTGTCGTGGTGGAGAAGTCCGGCCGGAACAGGTCCACCAGCTCCGCGCCGAGGGCCGCCGCGAGCGGTTCCCGCACCAGGCCCACCGAACGCGACCAGTCCGGCCCGGACCACCGCGCCGACGGCCCCGCGAGGCCGTCGTCCCGCACCACGATCGGATCCCGGCGCCCGTCGGCCGCGCCGAACAGCTCGCGGTGGCGCGACGGGTCCGTCCGTACGTGCACGGCGACCTCGTGCACCACCGCGTACCAGAGCACGTCCGGGGACAGGCTCAACGGCAGGTGCTCGGCGAAGGCGGCGTGGGCCGCCCGCAGCAGCAGGCTGAAGGTCGGCTCGGGCTCCGCGGACTCCGGGGACCGCGGTACGGGCCGGGGGCGCTCGTACATCGCCTCGACGCTGCGGTGGCGGATCAGGTGCCGATCACCCAGCACCGCCCGCAGGAACCGCTCGTTCCCGAGGTCCACCGGTTCTCCGGCGAACCCGTGCCGGGTATCCCCCAGCGGCAAGTCGATGATCACACCAGCCCCTCCCCGCAACGCAACGCGCCCGTCCCCGGAACCCAGTCCGGAACCCAGTCCGGTACCCACCCCCGGACCTCCGGCTCAGTCCCGAACGCTCCAGCCGCTCGCCCGCAGCGCCTTGGTCAGCCGCTTCACCGCCGTCGGCGCCACCGACAGCTGGACGAAGCCGACCTGCTGCCCGGTCGAGTGCTCGATGACGACGTCCTCGATGTTGACCCCGGCCTCGCCGACCTCCCCGAACAGCCGACCCAGCTCGCCCGGCTGGTCGCCCAGCACGACCGTCAGGGTCTCGTACCGGGTGGGCGGCGCGCCGTGCTTGCCGGGGATGCGGGCCTGGCCGGTGTTGCCGCGCCGCATGACCGCCTCGATCCCGGCCGCGCCCGCCCGGCGCTCACTCTCCTCGGCGGCCTGCATGGCGCGCAGCGCGGTGACGGTGTCGCCGAGGTCGCGGGCGACCCCGTCCAGCACGTCGGCGACCGCGCCCGCGTTGGCGGAGAGGATGTCGACCCACATGCCGGGGTTGGAGGCGGCGATCCTGGTGACATCGCGCACGCCCTGGCCGGAGAGCCTTATGGCGGTCTCGTCGGCGTTCTCCAGCCGGGCCGCGACCAGTGAGGAGACCAGCTGCGGGGCGTGCGACACCAGGGCGACCGCCCGGTCGTGCTCGGCGGCGTTCATCACGATCGGCACCGCGCCGCAGAGCGCGACCAGCTCCAGCGCGGCGTTGAGCGTCTCGGTGTCGGTGTCCGCGGTCGGGGTGAGCACCCAGGGGCGGCCCTCGAAGATGTCGGCGCGGGCGGCCAGCGGGCCGGAGCGCTCGCGGCCGGCCATCGGGTGGCTGCCGATGTAGTGGACGGTGTCGCAGCCGAGCTCGGCGATCTCGCTGCCCGGGCCCGACTTCACGCTGGCGACGTCGGTGTACCAGTGCGCCAGGTTGCGGCGCTGGCAGTCGGCCAGCACCTTGCCGACCAGCGCGGGCGGCACGGCGATGATCGCCAGGTCCACCGGGCCGTCGACCGGGTCGGTGATACCCGCTCCGAGCGACTCCGCCGTACGGGCCGCGTCCGGGTCGGCGTCCTCCAGATGGACGGTCAGCCCGCGAGCGGTCAGCGCGAGCGCGGCGGAGGTGCCGATCAGTCCGGTGCCGACGACAACGGCAGTGCGCATGGCGGGTCGCTCTCCTCATCACGATTCTCGACGGGTGCCGGGACCGGCCGAGAGCACCCGCGCCCCATCCTCCCTCATCCGCCCCGCCGAAGTCCCCACCGTCCGTCCGGCAACCGGGAGGGCGGCCCCGGCAGCTTCCGGCACCGGCAACCGCGACGGGCCCGCCCCCGTCCCACACAGTGCACACGCCGCACCCGGAAATCCTGCGACGCCCGCCCCGAAGCCGGGCAGACTGGCCGCCCGGGAGGGAAAGCGGACCGACCGGGCACCCGACCGGCGCCGACGGCCGAGCCCGGCACAACGGGCACCGCACGACGGGCGACACGCGCCGGGCGCCGGGCGATGCACGACGGGCGACACGCGAACGAAGGGGTTGCGCATGGACGATCACCTGGACGATCAGCACGACAGCGGGAACGGGCCGTCGACACCACCGGCCGTACCAGCCCACCCGTCGGTCCTGGACTCCGTCGTGGTGTACGCCGAGGGCGCGGTGTGCCGCCGGCGGGCCACCGTCCCGGTCCCGCCCGGCGGACGGCTGCGGCTGACCGGCCTGCCCTCCGCCCTGGACGGCCGCTCACTGCGCGCCCGGGTGCTCGCCGGGCCGGCCGGCACCGCGGTCACCGAGGCCCGGCTGGAGCTGCTCGCCGAGCTCCGCGAACCCGACGAACTCCCGGAGCTGAAGCGGGCATTGGACGAGGCGGCCGAGCACCGGAGCTCGCTCGCCGAGCGCCTCCGGCTGGTCCGGAGCGCGATCTCCGAGACCGCCGCGCTGCGCGCCGTCCCGCCGCAGCGCCGCCGTGACGAGCCGCTGCGCCGCACGCCCGCCGACGCCTGGCTGGAGCTCGCCGACTTCGTCGACGGGCGTCTGGCCCGACTCCAGGAGCGCGCCGAGGAGCTCACCCGGGAGCTGGAACTCGCCGACCACGAGCGCGACCTGGCCGCCGACCGCCTGGAGCGGGCGTCCACCGCCGACCGGGCCGAGCCGGTCGGCACCGGCACCACCGCCCTGCTCACCCTCACCACCGGAAGCACCACCGGAAGCACCGCCCGGAGCACCCCCGAGGGCACGACCCAGGACCACGACCTCACCCTGGAGCTGGAACTGGAGTACGGCGTCCCCGCCGCCCGCTGGGTCCCGGCCTACCGGCTCTCCTACCGCACCGGCACCGACACGGCCCACCTGGTCCTGCGGGCCGCCGTCGCCCAGCGCACCGGCGAGGACTGGACGGGCGTGGACCTCGCGCTGTCCACCGCCGACCTCGACCGCCGCACCGACCTGCCCCGGCTCGCCTCGCTGCGGATCGGCCGCAGCCAGCCCGCCCCGCTGCCCTCCGGCTGGCGCGAGCCCCCGGCCGGCCTGAGCGACCTCTTCACCGGCTACGACGCGGCCGGTGCCGACCGTCCCGCCCCGCCCCGCGAGCCCCACCGCAGCCCGTACCGCCCGGTCGCCGCCGGCCTCGACCGCTCCGCCCACCCCGGCGGCGCATTCCGGGGCGGCCCCCGAGCCGAGGCCTTCGCCGCCCAGGACTTCGGCGCCCAGGACCTCGCGGCCCAGGAATTCGCGCCCGACGAAGGAATCGCCCCCGCCACCGCCGGCCCGTACGGCGGCGGCCTGCTGAGCGCCGACCAGCCGATGCCCCCGCCTCCCGGCGGCCCGGGCGGCCCGATGGTGCCGGGCGGCTTCGCGGGCTACGGCGCCCCGCCGCTCCCGGCCCCGGTCTCGGCCCCGTCGCCGTCCCCCACTCCCGTCGCCCCCTCGGCACCGCTGCCGCAGGCCCCGGGCGGCCGGCCGCCCGCCGGGGCGCGCCTGCGCTCCGCCCGCCTCGCTCCGCCCCCTCCGCCCGGCCTCGCCCCGGACGCCGCCCTGCTCGACTACCCGGACCTCGTCCTGGCGGGCCCCGACGAGCCCGCCGCCCGGCGCGGCACCCTGCACCCGCGCCTCGCACAAGACGCACGAGACGCACGAGACACACGAACCGCACGAACCGCATCGGACGCCCCGGAAGCCCTCTGGACCCCGCCCGGCAGCGACTCCGCCCGGCTCCGCGACCTCACGCCGCCCCGGCACGCCGTCCCGCCCCGCGAGTCGGCCGGCTCCTTCGACCACCGTTTCGACGCCGCCGCCCCCGCCGACATCCCGTCCGACGGCACCTGGCACACCGTGACCGTCGGCGAGATCCCGCTCGCCGTCCGCCCGGAGTACGTCACCGTCCCCGCCGTCGAGGAGAAGGTGTACGCGACCCTGGTGCTCGCCAACCGCACCGACCAGGCCGTCCTGGCCGGCCCGGTCGAGGTCACCGTGGACGGCGGGTTCCTACTCACCGCCGCCCTGCCCACCCTGGCGCCCGGCGGCGAGCGGCGGCTGGGCATCGGTGTCGCCGAGAGCGTCGAGGTGGCGCGCCGCACCGAGCTGCGCGAGTCCACCACGGGCATGCTGAAGGGCAACAGCACCGTCCTCGACCACCGGGTGCACGTCCAGCTGGCGAACCGGCTCGGACGCGCCGTCACGGTGGAGGTCCGCGAACGGGTGCCGGTCGCCTCCGACGCCGAGATCCGGATCGACGAGCAGGCCGACTGGCACGCCCCGGCCGTCTCCACGCCTGACTGCCCGCCCAGCACCCGGCTCTGGCGGGTCGACCTGCCGCCCGGCGGACGCGTCGAGCTGGACGGCGGCTACCTGATCAAGATCCCGGCCGGAAAGGCCATCGTCGGCGGAAACCGGAGGAACTGAGCGATGACCGTCGAAACGATTCCCCTGCCCGTCACCGCCGTGACCTGCCTGGAGGACCGCGGCCAGGTCGAGCGCACCACGACGGTCGGGCTCGCCGCGGGCGTGCAGCGGCTGCGCCTGGGCCCGCTCACCGCCCTGGCCGTCGACCGCACCCTGCGCGCCGAGTCCGCCACCGCCGGCGTCCGGGTGCTGGACTCCCGGCTGGTGCGCGGCTGGTCCCCGCGCGCCCCGCTGCCGCCCGGCCCGGAGGACTCCGAACTGCGCCACCGGCTGCACCGGCTGGACGCCGAGAGCCGGCTGGCCGACCAGACCCGGGGGCGGCTGGAGGCCCGGCTGGCGCTGCTCGCCCAGCTCTCCGCCGACCTGCTGCGCGAGATCGGCGAGGGCGCCGGCCTCGGCGAGCTCGAACCCAACCGCTGGGCGCGGGAGCTGGGCCGGGTGGACGCCGAGCGCGAGCGCTACGGCGAGGAGCTGCGCGCCACCCACTCCCGGCTGCGCCGGCTGGAGGAGGAACGCTCACAGGCCCTGATCGCCCTGGACGAGGCCGAGGAGGAACCGGCGGAGCTGACCGCCCACCTGGAGCTCACCGTGGAGGCGGCGCGCTCCGGCCCCGCCGAGCTGACGGTCTCCCACCTCGTGCCCTGCGCGCTGTGGCGGCCCTCCTACCGGGCGACCCTGGACGGCGGCGAGCTGCGCCTGGAGTCGGAGGCGGTGGTCTGGCAGCGCACCGGCGAGGACTGGACGAACGCCCGTCTCACCTTCTCCACCGCCCGGTCCGCCCTCGCCACCGCGCCGCCCGCGGTCGCCGAGGACGTGCTGGTGCTGCGCGAGCGCACCGACGAGGAGCGCCGCACGGTGGAGGTCGAGCTGCGCGAGGAGGCGGTCGCCACCCTGGGCCCGGCCTCCCGGGTGCCGGGTGTGGACGACGGCGGCGAGGTCCGGGTGCTGCCCGCCCCCGCCCCCGCGACCGTGCCCTCCGACGGCCGCGCGCACCGGGTGCCGCTGGGGGCCTTCACCGGCCCGGCGGGCAGCGAGTACGCCAGCGCCCCGGAGCTGTCCCCGCTGGTCACCCAGGTGGTCCGGTTCCGCAACGCGGCCGGGCACCCGCTGCTGTCCGGCCCGGTCGAGCTGGTCCGCGGCAGCGGTTTCACCGGCCGGGGCGAGCTGCGCTTCACCGCGGCCGGGGCCGAGGCCGAGCTGTCCTTCGGCAGTTCGGACGGCTACCGGGTGGTCCGGGAGACGGAGGAGCGCCAGGCCACCGCCGGTCTCACCGGCCGCCAGACCACCACCCGGACGGTCCGGCTGCACCTGTCCCGCTTCTCCGGCCCGGAGGAGCACGACGACCGGATCGTCACGGTGCGCGAGCGGGTGCCGGTCTCCGAGGTGTCGGCGGTCGAGGTGCGGCTGCGCAAGGAGGACTGCTCCCCGGCGCCGGACTCCTTCGACGCCGAGGGCATCGTCCGCTGGGACGTCCCGCTCGCCCCCGGCGCCCGGCGCACCCTCACCCTGGTGTACGAGGTGTCCGCCTCCTCGAAGGTGGCCGGGCTCTGAACGGGGCCGACTCCGGGCCGCACCGACTCCGGCCGCACCGACACCTGGCAGCACCGACACCTGGCAGCCGCCCGCGGACACCACCGTGCCGATGACGGCCGCTCAGGACCAAACCGGAGACAACGGGTAGAAAAGGAAACATGATCCTCCACCTTGCTCCCCTGGACGACTGGCTGGCCGACCCCGGCCGCCCGTACGCCACCGCGTCACTGCTGACCGACGGGTTCATCCACTGCTCGGCGGACGAGCGGACGGCACTCGCGGTGGCCAACGCCTTCTTCGCCGACACCCCCGACCCCCTGATGGTGCTGCTGATCGAGGAGTCGCTGGTGGAGCCGATGGTGAAGTGGGAGGCCCCGCACGGCGCCCCGCCGCCCGGGGCCACGCCGGGCGTCCTGTTCCCGCACGTCTACGGGCGGCTGAACCGCACCGCCGTGGTCGGCCTGGAGAAGGTCGAGCGCGGGCCGGACGGCCGCTGGGCCTCGCTCAGCCCCTGGAGCTGACGGGCGCGGCCGGGGAGCCGTTCCCCGCGGCCGCCCCGCTCCGGACTACAGCCACCCCCGCTCCCGGGCCGCCATCCCGGCCTGGAAGCGGGTGGTGGCGCCCAGCGAGCGCATCAGGCTCTGGAGCCGGCGCTGGGTGGTCCGGGCGCTCCAGCCAAGCGAACGGGCGATCGACTCGTCGGTGAGCCCGGCCGCCAGCAGGCCCAGCAGTTTGCGGTGGTCGGCCTCCGGCCCCGCCCCGGCGTCCCCGGTGCCGGTCTCGGCCTGCAGGCGCACGGCCCGCTCCCACTCCGCCTCGAACAGCGTGTCCAGCGCCTGGAGCAGCGCCGAGGGGTGGATGACGTACGCGGCGTCCAGCACGCTGTCTCCGACGCTGATCGGGATGATCGCCATCCGATCATCCGAGATGATCATCTTCATCGGCAGCGTCGGCCGGACCCGCGCCTCCTCGCCGTCCACGACACCGACCAGGATGTTCTTCTCCAGCCGTCCCGGCCAGGCCACCGCCTCCCGGTCGTAGACCGTGCGGAACTTCACGCCCTCGCGCAGCCGCCGCCGCTGCAGCGGCATGGGCGCCACCGGGTCCTGGATGTACGGCGGGCGGTCGAAGCCGCGCACCTGGTACTGGCTGGTCTCGGTGATGTGCTCCAGTCGCTGGGCGATCGCCTCCCCGCCGGTCAGCACCTCCACCGAGTGCGCCGGGTCGGTGTACCGAGAGGCCTCCCGGAAGGCGTCCATCAGCCGGTGCATCTCGGCCCGGGCGTAGCGCAGTTCCGACTCCCGGTGGCCGATCAGGGTGCCGATCGCGACGTCCGGGGGGACGGGCAGGTAGCGGTGCCGGTCCACCGGGGCCCGGGTGGCCATGCCCTGCTGCGCCAACCGGTCCAGCGCGCGCACGCTCTGCTGGAACGTCAGCCCGCAGCTCTCCGCCAGCTCCTCCGCCGTGGACTGCGGGCTGGCCACCAGTGCCGCGTAGACCTGCCCGTCCGGCTCCGCCAGTCCCAGTGCGCCGAGGGCCTGTCCGCCGGCCCGCCCCAGTGCTGCATCGGACACGACGCCCTCTCCCCCTGCTCGCCCGTTCCCGTGGGCCCCGTCGGCCCCTTCCCGCCCCGACCCGCGCGCCCCGCGCTGGCGCAGTCCCGCCACACCGCCGGGTGGTGCTCCGCTGGCCATCCTCGGCCACGGATCATGGCGCTGACAAGGCCATGACCAGCTGGTGCGTCCCGGCTCACACGACCCGTCCGAAACGTGGACACCAGCCCCCCGGACACACACCGGACGCGCCGGGAACGCCGGAGCACGGGAACGCCGGAGCCCCCGGCCGCAGCGCGTGCGGCCGGGGGCTCCGGCGAAACGGACGGGCGGACGGGCCTACAGGCCGACCTCGCGCATCAGCTGGCCGACCTCCGGGTTGGTCAGGCGGCGCAGCCAGCCCGACTTCTGGTCGCCCAGGGCGATCGGGCCGAAGTGGGTGCGCACCAGCTTCTCGACCGGGAAGCCGGCCTCGGCCAGCATCCGGCGGACGATGTGCTTGCGGCCCTCGTGGAGGGTCACCTCGACCAGGTAGTTCTTGCCGACGTTGGAGATGACCTTGAAGCTGTCGGCACGGGCGTAGCCGTCCTCCAGCTCCACGCCCTGGGCGAGCTGCTTGCCCAGGTCGCGCGGGATCGGGCCCTGGATCGCGGCCAGGTAGGTCTTGGTCACGCCGTACCGCGGGTGGGTGAGGCGGTGGGCCAGCTCGCCGTGGTTGGTGAGCAGGATGATGCCCTCGGTCTCGGTGTCCAGGCGGCCGACGTGGAACAGCCGGGTCTCCCGGTTGGTCACGTAGTCGCCCAGGCACTGGCGGCCGTCCGGGTCCTCCATGGTGGAGACCACGCCGGCCGGCTTGTTCAGCGCGAAGAACAGGTAGGACTGGGTGGCGACGGTCAGGCCGTCCACCTTGATCTCGTCGTTCTGCGGGTCGACCCGCTTGCCCTGCTCGGTGACCAGCTTGCCGTTGACCTCGACCCGGCCCTGCTCGATCAGCTCCTCGCAGGCGCGGCGGCTGCCGATGCCGGCCCGGGCCAGCACCTTCTGCAGACGCTCGCCCTCGGGCTCGCCGAAGGTCTTGGGCAGCTTGACGGCCGGCTTGTCGTGCCGGGCGAGGACGGCGTCCTCGATCTTGGCCTGGAGCTCGCGGGAGCGCTGCGGCTGACGGCGCGGGTCGCCCGGGGCGCCCTGGCCCTCGCGGCGCGGGCGCGGGGCCGGGCCGGGGCGCCGGCCGGCGTAGCCGCCGCGGGCCGGGGTGGCGTTGGGGCCGCCGCCGTACTCGGGGCGGTCGTACTTGCGCTCCTCGGGCCGCAGCGGGCGGTCCGGGTAGCGGCGGTCGTCGCGCCGGTCGTCCCGACGGCCCTCGCGCCGGTCGTCACGGCCGTAGGAGCCGCCGCCGTACGAGCCGCCGCGCGAACCCGAGCCCGAGCCGCCGCCGTACGAACCGCCGCGCGAACCCGAACCCGAGCCGCCGCGGCCGCTGCCGCCGCCGTACGAACCCCCGCGCGAGCCCGAGCCCGAGCCGCCGCGGCCGCTGCCGCCGCCGTAGGAGCTGCCGCCCCGGCCCCCGCCCTGTCCGCCGCGACCGCTCCCGCCGCCGCTGCTGTTCCTGCCGTTGCCACTGCTACGCATCAAAGTGTCCGTACGTCGTTCCGTCTGGGATGTGCGGTCGTTTCGGCCGACCTCACCGCCCCCTACCGATCGGGCCCGGCCCGACCGGCCTCGCCACTGCCGTCCGCGGCCTGCGCGGCAGCGGCGGCGACCGCCTCCGCGATCATCGTGCCCTCCAGGGACTCCGCTTCCACGTCGTCGACCTCGGGCAGGAAGGGAGCGAGCTCCGGCAGCTCGTCCAGGCCGCGGAGCCCCATCCGTTCCAGGAAGTAGTTCGTCGTCCGATACAGGATCGCACCTGTTTCGGGCTCGGATCCGGCCTCTTCCACCAGTCCTCGCTGTACCAGGGTACGCATCACGCCGTCACAGTTCACACCGCGGACGGCGGAAACCCGTGATCTGGACACCGGCTGCCGGTAGGCGACCACCGCCAGGGTCTCCAGCGCGGCCTGGGTGAGCCGGGCCTGGCGGCCGTCCAGGAGGAAGCGGTCGACGGCCTCGGAGCAGGTGTCCCGGCTGTAGAACCGCCACCCGCCCGCGACCTGCCGCAGGTCGAAACCGCGGCCCTGGGCGGTGTACTCGGCGGACAGCTCGCGCAGCGCGGCGGCCACCTCGGCCCGGGGCCGCTCCAGCGCCCCGGCCAGCCGTTCCTCCGCCACCGGTTCGTCGACGACCATCAGGACGGCCTCCAGCTCGGCCCGCAGCCCGGCGTCGGCGGGCCACTCGGCGCCGGAGGCCGACGGGGCCGGCTTCTGGTGCACGACCCGCCCCTGCGCCGCCCCCTCGGCCCCGGCCCGCTCCACCGGCTCCGGCGGCCGCTCGGGCTCCGGCGGCGCCACCGGGTCCGGCAGCAGCGCGAAGGCCGGTTCCAGCCACTCCTCCGCCCGCGGCTGCCCCGGCAGCCCCAGCGGGCGCCGCACCGGCCGCCCGCCTTCGTTCCCGCCGCTCGTCGTCACCGCTCGTCCTCCCTGGCCTCGCCGCCCTCCTCCGCCTCGCCGGCCGTACGGGCCTCGTCGGCCGCACGGGCCTCGCCGGCCGGCCGGTCGAACTCGTCTGTCACCTCGACCGCGCCCCGGCCCTCCTCGGCGACCCAGCGCACCAGCAACTCGCCGAGCGCCTCGGGCTGCTCGAAGGCGAGCACCCGCTCCCGGTACAGCTCCAGCAGGGCCAGGAAGCGGGCGACCACCACCAGGTCGTCCGGCGCGTCCTCGACCAGCCGCCGGAACGAGGCCTCGCCCAGCTCGGTGAGCAGCCCCACCACCAGGGAGGCCTGCTCGCGCACGCTCACCGGCGGGGTGTGGATGTGGTCCACGTAGACGACCGGCGCGGGCCTGGGCTCCATCGCCCTGGCCGCCAGCTCGGCGAGCCGCCGCGGCCCGATGCCGAGGACGACCTCCGGCAGCAGCTCCGCGTGCCGGGGCTCCAGGGCTGCCGTCCGGGGCCGGCGCAGCAGCTCGGCCGCCCAGCGCTCGCCGAACAGGGCCGCCGCCCGCTTGTACGCCCGGTACTGGAGCAGCCGCGCGAACAGCAGGTCGCGGGCCTCCAGCAGGGCCAGGTCCGCCTCGTCCTCGACCTCCGCCGCGGGCAGCAGCCGGGCGGCCTTGAGGTCCAGCAGGGTGGCGGCCACCACCAGGAACTCGGTCGTCGCGTCGAGGTCCCAGTCCGGGCCCATCGCCCGGATGTGCGCCAGGAACTCGTCCGTCACGGTGGCCAGCGCCACCTCGGTGACGTCCATCCGGTGCTTGGCGATCAGGCTGAGCAGCAGGTCGAAGGGGCCTTCGAAGTTGTCCAGCCGTACCCGGAAGCCGCCCCGCGACTCGTCGTCGGTCGCGTTCGCGGCGGTGGCGGCTGGTGGTTCGGCGGTTCTGGGCATGACGGTCCATCTTCACCCGTCGCAGGCTCCGGCCCCGCCACAGGGCGGCCCGACACGCCGTTCCAGCGGCCCTGCGGGGCCTCGTGCGGGCCTCTGCGGCCGCACTGGTCCCGGATCGTCGCTCCGGAGCTCCGACGCCCGGGAAGCACCCCTGCGGCCCCGACACGGCCCCGCCTCGGTTCCCGGGGCCTTCCCCGCTCCCGGCCCGCGTCCCCAGGGCCTCCTGCCGCGTTCCCGGCTCCTGCCGACCGGCGGCCTCCCCACGCCGGGCCGGCGGCCCCCCTCGACGCCCGGCGGAACCCGCCGGCCGCCCTTCCGCGCCGTCTACCGGCCGCGCAGCCGCCGGACCAGGATCGAGGCCTCGCCGCGCTGCTCCAGGTCCGCCAGGACGACCGCGATGGCCTCCCGGACGATCCGTCCGCGGTCCACCGCCAGGCCGTGCTCACCGCGCAGCACCAGCCGGGTGTGCTCCAGGTCCATGAGCTCCTCGGCGGACACGTACACCGTGATCTTCTCGTCGTGCCGCTCGCGCCCGCTGGGCCGGCGCGGGGCGCGGCCTCGGGGCCGGGCACGGCCGGCCGCACCGGGCTGTTCCTCGACGGCGCCCTGGTGCGTCCGGGCCGCCGGCGCGGGGGCCGCGCCACGGCCGCCCGGGGCGGTCTTCCCGGCCGCAGCAGCGCCTGCGGCGGGGGCGGGCCCGGGGGCCGTGCCGGACCGCTGCGCGGGCGCCGGTACCGAGGCGCCCGCCTGCTGCTCCGGCGTCACCTGCCGGTCGTCCTGGGCGCCCTGGGCGGACGCGGCGCCCTCGGTGCCGTCCGGTTGGCCGGTGACGGTCCGCGCGGTCTCCGGTCTGGATGCCTCGGCGGCCGGACGCGGCGCGAGGGAGGGCGACAGCGCCATCCCTCCCGTGGTCCGGAACAGCTCGTCGGCACCCGGGAGACTCACTCGGCGGGGCGGCACCGGTCGAGCACCTCCCTGGCGAGCTGACGGTAGGCGGCGGCACCGACCGAGTTGGTCGCGTACGTCGTGATGGGCTCGCCGGCGACGGTGGTCTCCGGGAAGCGCACGGTCCGCCCGATGACGGTGTGGAAGACGTGCTCGCCGAACGCCTCGACGACGCGCGCCAGCACCTCTCGGCTATGCACGGTGCGCGAGTCGTACATGGTGGCGAGGATGCCGTCCAGGCGCAGCTCGGGGTTGAGCCGCTCGCACACCTTCTCGATGGTCTCGGTGAGCAGCGCGACACCGCGCAGTGCGAAGAACTCGCACTCCAGCGGGACGATCACGCTGTGAGCGGCCGTCAGCGCGTTGACCGTCAGCAGGCCCAGCGAGGGCTGGCAGTCGATGATGACGTAGTCGTAGTCGGGCAGCAGCGGCTTCAGGGCGCGCGCCAGCGCGGACTCCCGGGCCACCTCGCTGACCAGCTGCACCTCGGCGGCGGAGAGGTCGATGTTGGACGGCAGCAGGTCCATGCCGGGGACCGCCGTCTTCAGCAGCACTTCATCGGCCGTCAGGCCCCGCTCCATGAGCAGGTTGTAGACGGTGACGTCGAGCTCCATCGGGTTGACGCCGAGTCCGACCGAGAGCGCGCCCTGCGGGTCGAAGTCGACGAGCAGCACCCGGCGGCCGTACTCGGCCAGTGCCGCGCCCAGGTTGATGGTCGACGTGGTCTTGCCGACGCCGCCCTTCTGGTTGCACATGGCGATGATCTGGGCGGGGCCGTGCTCGCCGACCGGCGCGGGGATCGGGAAGTACGGCAGCGGACGGCCGGTCGGGCCGACCCGCTCGCGGCGCTGGCGCGCGGCGTCGGGGGCCAGCGTGGCGGCGTACTCCGGGTCCGGCTCGTACTCGGCGTCCGGGTCGTCGTAGGCGCCGTAGGCGAACTCGCCGTAGGCCAGGCCGTAGGCCGCCAAGTCGGCGTCGTGATCGGTCACCGTGGTCACCTGTGCTGTGTTCTGGCGTGCTTCGAAGGTACGGAGTGCGACCGAGCCGACCTCGGCCGAGCCCACGGAGGGCTGCCGGGCCCCGGGCTCCTCACTCGGCTGGCCGGCGGTGAGCTCCGCCAGTCCTGGCTGACCACCCCCGGGAGCAATTGTCGACTCATTCACAAGTCGTCTTACCTCCTTGGGCATCCAGGACTCTATGTCGATTCGTCAGCGTGGCAGCATGCCGACGGTTTGCGACTCTAGGCCGTTCAAGGCGTTCGCAGCAACACAATCCACGGTAGTCGGCAGGATGTGTCGACTATCGAGCGGGCTGCTGTCAAGGGATGAGAGGGTCACCGGCCCCAACGTTTCTGCGGGCGGGTGACGTGACCGACAGACATTGACGACAGAGCGACGAACCCGATCCGTCCGCCGTTCACGGGCACGGCGAAGCCCCCGGCCCGAAGTGATCGGGTCGGGGGCGAACGACCGCCGGGCGGTCAGGGGGTTCAGGCGAGGACGCTCTCCAGGGAGACCGACTCCAGGCCGAAGGCCTCGGCCACGGCCGGGAAGGTGATCTGGCCCTCGTGGACGTTCAGACCCTTGGCGAGCGCGGCGTCGCGGCGCAGCGCGTCCTTCCAGCCGCGGTTGGCCAGCTCCAGCACGTACGGCATGGTGGCGTTGGTCAGCGCGTAGGTGGAGGTGTTCGGGACGGCGCCCGGCATGTTGGCCACGCAGTAGAAGACCGAGTTGTGGACCTTGAAGGTCGGGTCGTCGTGCGTGGTGGCGTGCGAGTCCTCGAAGCAGCCGCCCTGGTCGATGGCGATGTCGACGAGCACGGAGCCCGGCTTCATGCGGGAGACCAGCTCGTTGGTGACGAGCTTCGGGGCCTTGGCGCCCGGGATCAGCACGGCACCGACGACCAGGTCGGCCTCCAGGACGGCCTTCTCCAGCTCGAAGGAGTTCGACACGATGGTCTTGACCTTGGTGCCGAAGATGCGGTCGGCCTCGCGCAGCTTGTTGATGTCGCGGTCCAGCAGGGTCACCTCGTAACCCATGCCGACGGCGATGGTGGCGGCGTGCCAGCCGGAGACGCCACCGCCGATGACGACGGCCTTGGCCGGGTGGGTGCCGGGGACGCCGCCCGGCAGGGTGCCGCGGCCGCCGGCCGGACGCATCAGGTGGTACGAGCCGACCTGCGGGGCCAGGCGGCCCGCGACCTCGGACATCGGGGCGAGCAGCGGCAGCGCGCCGTTCGACAGCTGCACGGTCTCGTACGCGATGGCGGTGGTGCCCGAGGCGATCAGCGCGTCGGTGCCGGCCCGGTCGGCCGCCAGGTGGAGGTACGTGAAGAGGGTCTGCCCCTTGCGCAGCCGGTGGTACTCGGAGGCGATGGGCTCCTTGACCTTCAGCAGCAGGTCGGCGGTGGCCCACACCTCGTCGGCGGTGGGGAGGATGGTGGCGCCGGCGGCCACGTACTCCTCGTTCGGGATCGAGGAGCCGAGACCGGCGTTGTCCTCGATGTAGACCTCGTGCCCGTTGCGGACCAGCTCATGCACGCCGGCGGGCGTGATGGCCACGCGGTACTCGTGGTTCTTGACCTCGCGGGGGATGCCGACCTTCACGACTGAACACGTCCTCTTGCCATGGGGGTCCCGACCGGAGAAGACCGGTGGGCGACGCGCACGTGGGGAAGCCTCCGGGACAGCCCGGGGCGGGGATCGCTGCGCGACTGAGTCCGAGTGTAATGAAGCCCAGTCGGCGTGTCAGCCTTCCAAAGTGAATAATTTTCCCGCGCGCATTGGCAGGTTCGTAGGCTTCCCCTGCGACTTACCCGCCAAAGACGCCACTACCGGACATCTTCGACAATACCCCCGAAAGGGCCCATCACCACCCGGCGTCGACGCGTTCCCGCAGGTCCGCCAGGGCGGATCCGACGGCCTCCCGGCCCCGCTCGTCCCCCAGCCGCCGCAGCACCGCGAGCGCGGCCCGGTACTCCCGGTCGGCCTCGTCGAAGCGGCGCTGCGCGGTGTGCGCCTCGGCCACCCGGGCGAGCAGCCGGGCCTCGGCCGCGTGGTCGCCCAGCGCCTGCCGCAGTCCCAGCGCCCGGCCGTACCAGTCGGCGGCCCGCACCGCGTCGCCGAGCGCCCGGTGACAGTTCGCGGCGCTCTCCAGGGCCCTGGCGCAGAGCGGCTCGTCGTCGGCCTTCCGGGCGTGCTCCAGGGCGGCCCGGTAGTGGACGGCGGCCGGATCCCAGCGGCCCGCCGAGGCCTGGAGGTCGCCCAGGTTGAGCAGCGCGGCCGAGGCCCGGCGCGGCCGGCCGTTGCGCTCGGCGACGGTCAGCACCAGCTCGTGCAGCCGGTAGAGGTCGGTGGGGGCGGCGGCCCCGGTCAGCGGCAGCGTCCGCAGCAGCGCGGTGACCAGCCGCCCGGCCGAACCGTCCAGGTCACCCTGGCCGATCGCGTCGGCCACCGCGCCGAGCAGCAGCTCCCGCTCGCCGAGCAGCCACTCGCGGGCGTGCTCGGCCGAGCGCAGCCGCAGCGGGGCGGGCAGCGGCTCCGGGCTCGGGCCCGCCGCCGGGTCGAGCAGCGCGCGGGCCGACTCGGTGAGCCGGACCAGCCGCTCCAGCAACCGGGCCCGGGCGAGCTCGGTCTCGGCCGGCCGGTCCTCCTGCTCGCGCAGCCGGACCAGCCGGGGGTAGAGCCGCCCGGGCACCCGGTAGCGGGGGGTGCCGTCGGCGGCCGGCGCCTCCTCGCCGAGCAGCTCCCGCTCGGCCAGCGCGGCCAGCGTCACGGCCGCGTCCGGCACCGGGCAGCCGACCAGGGCGGAGGCGGTGCGCGGGTCGGCGGTCTGCGCCGGGGCCAGGGTGAGGGTGCGCAGCATCCGCGCCTGGGCGGCCGGCAGCCCGCGGTACAGCAGGGTGAACGCCCCGAGCAGCGGATCGTTGTCGGGCACGGGCACCGGCTCGGCCGGCTCCGGGCCGGGCTTCACCCAGGCCGCCGGGTCACCGGCCGACTCGGCCACCGCGGCCGAGGCCGTCGCGGCGGGCTCGCCGGCCCGGCCCTGCGCGGGGCCGCCCGAGGCCGCCCTCCCCTGCACGGGGCTCCCCGGAGCGGGCTTCGCCGGGGAGGGCTTCGCCGTCCGTTCCCCCTCCTTGTTCTTCGGTGCCCCGCCCTTCTCCTTCTCCTTCGCCGCACCGGCCGGCTC
Organism: Kitasatospora sp. NPDC002543; assembly: GCF_053594915.1. Classification (NCBI taxonomy): domain Bacteria; kingdom Bacillati; phylum Actinomycetota; class Actinomycetes; order Kitasatosporales; family Streptomycetaceae; genus Kitasatospora; species Kitasatospora sp. NPDC002543. The sequence continues at coordinate 36,967 of NZ_JBSFWR010000048.1, forward strand.
CGCGGAAGCCCCCGCGACCGCCGTCTCCTCCCCCACCACCCGGTTGAGCTCGCGCGCCGCCTCGGTGACCGCGATCTTCGGGTTCGCCCGCAGCCACCCCGCCATCAGCCGCAGCGCGGCCGGCCGGGCGGCGCAGGCCTCGGCCAGGTCGGCCCCGCCCACCGGGTCGCAGGAGATCCGGGTGCCGCCGACCAGGTCGGCCAGCAGCTCCCCGGAGGCCTGCCGGTCCAGCCCGCCGAGGATCACCGGGTCGATGTCCTCGATCCCGGTGAGCGGCCCGGCCGTGGTGGCGAGCACCAGGCACCCGGGCTCGTCGGCGAGCAGCGGCCACACCTGCCCGGCGTCGCGGACGTCGTCCAGCACGAGCAGCACCCGCAGCCCGGCGAGCGCCTCGCGCAGCGCCACGCAGCCCGGTTCGTCCCGCCCGTCCTCGCCGGCCCCGGGAAGCGGCACCGCGGTCTGCGGGTCGAGCTGCTCCAGCAGCAGTCGGGCGGCCCGGGCGGGCGGCACCCGGCCGCCGTCCGGGGCGGACAGCCGGACGAACAGCACGCCGTCCGGGTAGGAGGCGGCGACGGTACGGGCGAAGCGGGCGGCCAGCACGGTCCGTCCGGAGCCGGGGCGCCCGGCCAGCACCAGCACCGGGCAGCGCCCGCTCGCCGGGCGGGCGGCGGCCGCCCGCAGCGCGGCCAGTTCGGCGCGCCGCCCGACGAACAGCGCGGGCGCGGCCGGCAGCCGCTCCAGGCCCGGGACGGCCCCGGCGGGCGCGCCGGGGCCGGGGTCCATCGTCGCCGTCTTCCTCGCCACCCGTGCCACTCCCGACGTCATCCCGCGCTCGGCATCCGACGCTCGGCTTCCGGTGCCCAGCCTCCGGAGCTCCTGAGGAGCTCGGCGGAGGCGGCCCGGGACGGGCGCCCTGTCTGCGAAGCGTAGTTCGACCGTCCGGCTCAGCCGAGGTGACATCCGGTCGTACGAATCGGCAAATCACCCCAACGACTCAACGCACGCGGCCGGCCGTCCCCCGACCGGCCGCCTCCGGCCCCGAAGGCCCCGAAGGACCGGAAGGGCCGGAAGGGCCGGAAGGGCCGGAAGGGCCGGAAGGGCCGGAAGGCCCCGAAGGACCGGAAGGACCGGAAGGGCCGGAAGGGCCGGAAGGCCCCGAAGGACCGGAAGGACCGGAAGGGCCGGAAGGGCCGGAAGGGCCGGGCCCCCGAGGGACCGGAAGCGGCCGGACCTGCTCAGGCCTCGAACGGCCGGGCCGGCCAGGGCGAGTCCGCCGGGCGCAGCGCGTCCAGCCCGTCCGGGCCGGTGAGCGCGGCGTGCACGGCGAGGGTTCCGGTGACCAGGGTCGGGTTGTGCAGCTCCCCGGCCTGGATCAGCCGGATCAGCTCCGGCACGGGCACCCAGGCGACCTCGATCTCCTGCTCCTCCCCCTCGGCCGCGTAGCGCTCGCCCTCGGCCGGCGCCAGGTCGGTGGCCAGGAACATCCGCAGCGCCTCGTCGGTGCCGCCCGGGGAGGTGTAGTAGTCGGCGAGGATCCGCCAGGTGCCGGCCTTGCAGTAGGCCTCCTCGTACAGCTCGCGCTGCGCGGCGTGCCACGGGTTCTCGCCGGGCACGTCGAGCAGGCCGGCCGGCAGCTCCCACAGCCGCTGGCGCACCGGGTGGCGGTACTGGCGCAGCACCAGCACCCGCTGCTCGGCGTCGAGGGCGAGCACCGAGACCGAGCCGGGGTGGGTCTGGTAGTCCCGGCGGGCCCAGCTGCCGTCGGGCATCCGGACCTCCTCGCTGCGCACCCCCGTGACCTTGCCCTGGAACGGGGTCCCGCTCGCCCGGACCTCCCACTCCTCGGCCACGTCGAAGATCCCCTGGCGGCCCTGCTCGTCCATCGCTCTCCCCTTTTCGTCAGTACGACACAATCTAACGCCGAACGGCGGCCCCGCGGGAATCGCGGGGCCGCCGTCCGGTGAACGACCGGGGAGGACTACTCGGAGACCGCGGTCTTGATCTCGATGGCCGCCTTGACCAGGCCCGCGAACAGCGGGTGCGGGCGGGTCGGACGGGACTTCAGCTCCGGGTGGGCCTGGGTGGCCACCAGGTAGGGGTGCACCTCGCGCGGGTACTCGACGTACTCGACCAGGTCGCCCTTGGGCGAGAGGCCGGAGAACACCAGGCCGGTCTTCTCCAGGTCCGCGCGGTAGGCGTTGTTGACCTCGTAGCGGTGGCGGTGGCGCTCCTCGACGTACTGCTCGCCGTTGTACACCTCGCGCACGATCGAGCCCTCGGCGAGCTTGGCCGGGTACAGGCCCAGGCGCATGGTGCCGCCCAGGTCGCCCTTGCCGTCGACGATGGCCAGCTGCTCGGCCATGGTGGAGATGACCGGGTGCTTGGCGGCGGCGTCGAACTCGGTGGAGTTGGCCTCCGGCAGGCCGGCCAGGTTGCGGGCCGCCTCGATGACGACGCACTGCAGGCCCAGGCACAGGCCCAGCAGCGGCACCTTGTTCTCGCGGGCGAAGGTGATGGCGCCGACCTTGCCGTTGACGCCGCGGTCGCCGAAGCCGCCGGGGATGCAGATCGCGTCGACGTCGCCGAGCTGCGCCTGGGCGCCCTCGGGGGTCTCGCAGTCGTCCGAGGTGACCCACTTGATCTCGACGCGGGCGTTGTTGGCGAAGCCGCCGGCGCGCAGCGCCTCGGTCACCGACAGGTAGGCGTCGGGCAGGTCGATGTACTTGCCGACCAGGGCGACCTTGACGATGTGCTGCGGCTCGTGGACGCGGCGCAGCAGGTCGTCCCAGGTGGTCCAGTCGACGTCGCGGAACGGCAGGTCCAGGCGGCGCACCACGTAGGCGTCCAGGCCCTCGCCGTGCAGGACCTTCGGGATGTCGTAGATCGACTTGGCGTCGATGGCCGCGACCACGGCCTCCTCGTCCACGTCGCACATCATCGAGATCTTGCGCTTGATCGCCTGCGGGACCTCGCGGTCGGCGCGCAGCACGATCGCGTCGGGCTGGATGCCGATGTTGCGCAGGGCGGCGACGGAGTGCTGGGTGGGCTTGGTCTTCAGCTCGCCCGAGGGGCCGATGTACGGCAGCAGGGAGACGTGCACGAAGAAGACGTTGTCCCGGCCGACCTCGTGGCGCACCTGGCGGACGGCCTCCAGGAACGGCAGCGACTCGATGTCGCCGACGGTCCCGCCGACCTCGGTGATCACCACGTCGACGTCCTCGGTCGCCATCCGGCGGATCCGGGACTTGATCTCGTTGGTGATGTGCGGGATGACCTGGACGGTGTCGCCCAGGTACTCGCCGCGGCGCTCCTTGGCGATGACGGTCGAGTACACCTGGCCGGTGGTGACGTTCGCCGAGCCGTGGAGGTTGGTGTCCAGGAACCGCTCGTAGTGGCCGATGTCCAGGTCGGTCTCGGCGCCGTCGTCGGTGACGAACACCTCACCGTGCTGGAACGGGTTCATGGTGCCCGGGTCCACGTTGAGGTACGGGTCGAGCTTCTGCATCGTCACGCGCAGGCCGCGGGCCTTGAGCAGCGCACCGAGGCTGGAGGCGGTGAGCCCCTTTCCGAGAGAAGAGGCGACACCCCCGGTGACGAAGAGGTGCTTGGTCGTCACGGCGCGGCCGTTCGCTGCCTTGCCGGAATGGGGCTGTGCCAAGAGGGGGCTCCCGTGGGTCGCGTGTCGAAGCAGACGTGGGCGGGAGGCTCGGGGTTCGCCGGGCGACGGAGGCCGGCTCGGTGCGCGGCGCTCGTTGGTCGTCGGTTCGGCTGGTCCGGGGCGTTTGATCCCGCCGGTCCACGGGATACCAGGGTATCAGTGCCCTGACCCGGACGCCGTTCGGGCCGCGCGCGCCGCGCCGGGAGCGCGCGCGGGGCGCACCACCGGCGCATCAGGAGGCGCAGCCGTCACACCGGTCGCACAACCCACCGGACCGGGCCAGGGCGCGGTGTCCGTCCGGACCATGCCGTCCCCTCCGCCCGGACCAGGCGGAGGTGATCCTTCCGGACCATCCTGCGCCGCGCCCTCACGATGCACGGCATTTCCGCCGAATTGCGGCGCCACACCGGGCTGCGTCCGCGTGCTTCGCCCCTTTCGTCCGTCGTAAGCTGCTCGGACGCATCGCCGACAGCACGAGCACGCGGAGGGCGTGGGAGGGTCAGGACACTCCCGGTCCCCGATGCGCGACCGGACCTCCCCGTATTCCAAGCCCATCCCCACCCACTCCAGGGGCTCGACCGAGCCCCGCGGACACTCCAGCAGGGCCTGCCACCACCCCCGGCAGGCCGGACGTCCCGGGGTGGACATCCGGCCCCGCAGCCCGCTCGCTCCCTCCGCTCGCCGATGCCCTGACCACATTGCGAACTGGAGATCCACGTGGCCGGCCGTATCGAGGACTACGCACTCATCGGGGACATGCAGACCGCTGCCCTGGTCAGCAGGGACGGGGCGGTGGACTGGCTCTGCCTTCCCCGCTTCGACTCGCCGGCCGTGTTCGCCGGCCTGCTCGGCACCGATGAACACGGCTTCTGGCGGATCGGCCCGGCCGAGGCCGTCCTGACCGAGGTCCCCGCACCGGCCGCCGCCACACCCCCCGCCGGCGCCGGCCGCACCCGCCTCGCCGACACCTCCGACCTGCGGGTCCCCCCGCCCACCGCCGCCGCCCCCGCGCTGCCCGCCGACCGCCGCCGCTACCGGGGCGACTCGCTGATCCTGGAGCAGGAGTGGGACGCCCAGGGCGGCACCGTCCGGGTGATCGACTTCATGCCGCCGCGCCCGCTGGCCGGCAAGGACGCCGTCCCCCAGGTGATCCGGATCGTCGAGGGCGTCTCCGGCACCGTGCGGATGCGCTCGGCACTGCGGATGCGCTTCTCCTACGGCCGGGTGGTGCCCTGGGTGCACCGAGTCGAGCAGCCCGACGGCGGCCACCGCACCGTCGCCATGGCCGGGCCCGACTCGGTCTGGCTGGACGGCGAGGCCGAGACCTACGGCCGTGACCTCACCACCTACGCCGACTTCACCGTCACCGCCGGCGAGCGGATCGCCTTCGCCCTCACCTGGCAGGCCTCCCACCTCGACCCGCCCCGGACCCCGGACGCCGAGGAGCTGCTCGACGCCACCGCCGACTTCTGGCACGAGTGGGCCGACCAGTGCACCTACCAGGGCCCCTACCGCGAGGCCGTGATCCGCTCCCTGATCACCCTCAAGGGCCTCACCTACGCCCCCACCGGCGGGATCGTCGCCGCCCCCACCACCTCGCTGCCCGAGGACATCGGCGGCGAGCGCAACTGGGACTACCGCTACACCTGGCTGCGCGACGCCGCCATCACCCTCTCCTCGCTGCTGCGCACCGGCTACCGCGAGGAGGCCCGCGCCTGGCGCGAGTGGCTGCTGCGCGCCGTCGCCGGTGACCCGGAGAACCTCCAGATCATGTACGGCATCGCCGGCGAGCGCGAGCTCACCGAGTCCTCGCTGGACTGGCTGCCCGGCTACGAGGGCTCCCAGCCCGTCCGGGTCGGCAACGGCGCCGCCGGACAGCTCCAGCTCGACGTCTACGGCGAGGTCGTCGAGGCCCTCCACCTCGCCCACATGACCGGCCTGGTCCGCAACGACCACGCCCACCAGCTCCAGCTGCGCCTGATCGACTACCTGGAGGACCACTGGCAGGAGCCGGACGAGGGCATCTGGGAGGTCCGCGGCCCGCGTCGGCACTTCGTCCACTCCAAGGTGATGGCCTGGGTCGCCGTCGACCGCACCATCAAGCTGCTGGAGCAGACCCCCGAGGACGCCTCCGGCGGCCACCTGGAGCGCTGGCGCGAGCTGCGCGCGCAGATCCACGCGGACGTCTGCGAGAAGGGCTACGACCCCGAGCGCAACACCTTCACCCAGTACTACGGCGGCAAGGAGCTGGACGCCTCGCTGCTGCTGATCCCCCAGGTCGGCTTCCTGCCCCCGGACGACAAGCGGGTGATCGGGACCATCGAGGCGATCCAGCGCGAGCTGTCCACCGAGGACGGCTTCGTGCTGCGCTACCCGACCCACGACGAGTCGGGCAACAACGTCGACGGCCTCTCCGGCCACGAGGGCGCCTTCCTGGCCTGCTCGTTCTGGCTGGCCGACGACCTCGCCATGATCGGCCGGGTGCAGGAGGCCCGCGAGCTGTTCGACCGGCTGCTGGCGCTGCGCAACGACCTGGGCCTGCTCGCCGAGGAGTGGGACCCGCGGCTCAAGCGCCAGGTCGGCAACTTCCCCCAGGCCTTCAGCCACGTCCCGCTGATCGACACCGCCCTGCGGCTGACCGCCTGCGGCGCCGCGTACCTGTCCGCCCAGCCGGACGGCCCGGCCGCCGACCGGGTCGAGCGGGCCACCGTCTAGCGCTACCCGCGCTGCACCAGCTCGTCGTAGGTGCTGAGCACCTGGGCGACGGTGGCGGCCTCGTCCGGCCAGGTCTCGGCCTGGTGGCGGCCGGCCGCCACCAGGCGCTCGCGGCGGGCCGGGTCGGACAGCACCGCCCGCACCGCGCGGCCGAGCACCTCCGGGTCGCCCGGGGGCACCAGCACGGCGGCGTCACCGACCAGTTCGGGGATGCCGCCGACGGCGGTGGCGACCACCGGCACGCCGGCCCGCATCGCCTCCTGCACCACCAGCGAGCGGGCCTCCCAGCGGCTGGAGACCACCACCACGTCCGCGGCGGCCAGCAGGTCGGGCACGTCGGTGCGGTAGCCGAGCAGCCGCACCGGCAGCTTCTCCGCGGCCGTCCGCTCGCGCAGCGCGCCCGCCTCCGGGCCGTCCCCGGCGAGCAGCACCAGCGGCTCCGGGTCCAGGACGGACAGTTCCCGGGTGGCGTCCAGCAGCAGCCCGAAGGCCTTCTGCGGGACGAGCCGGCCGACCGCCAGCACCAGCGGACGGTCTGGGCCGCCGCCGAGCAGCGCGGCGCGCGCCTCGGTGCGGCCGAGCAGGCCCTCGGGCATCGGCGGCGCGGCCACCGGGCCCAACCGGGCGTCGCTGGCGCCCAGTTCGCGGGCCCGGGCGACGAGGTCGGAGGAGGCGCCGAGGACCAGGTCGGCGGCGCGCGCCACCCGACGCTCCATCAGCCGCTGCAGCCGGCGCTCCATGCCGGTGGCCAGCAGGGCGTGGTGCGAGGTGACCACCAGCGGGGTCTCGGGCCGCAGGCCCGGGAAGCGGCCGGCGGTGCGCAGCGCCAGGTCCGACAGCAGCCCGGCGCGCAGCCCGTGGGCGTGCACCACGTCGGCGCCGGTGAAGGCCCGGCGCAGCTCGCCGATCGCGGTGGCGTCGCTGCGGGCGCCCGCGGTGGGGGTGATGTCGACGGTGTGGAACCTGGCACCGGTGCGGGAGAAGCCGAACAGCGCGTCCGTGCCGGCCGGCGCGCAGACCGTGACGTTCACTCCGTGCGCGACCAGGCCCTGGGCCAGGGAGCGCACGTGCGCACCGATGCCGCCGGTGCTGGCGGCCAGGACGAGTACCACGTGCAGCTGCCCCGGTTCGGGGACGGCCGCGGTGGCCCGGGCGGCGGAATGGTCCACGTCGTCTCGCATCCGACTCGATCAGGTTCGCGCGCCGCTTCGCGAGGATTGCCCGCCGGGCGGCGCTCGGGGCTGGGAAGCCAGTGTCCAGCCGCCACCATGCCAGGTCGGCGGCCCTCTTGGACAGTCGGCGCCACCGGGGGCGCGTCGCCGACGTCCGACGCCCCCTTCGGGGCCCGTCGTCGAACTCGCGTCCGCGGGGCGAGTTCGAGGACGGACCCTATCGGCGGCGCGGTGCCCGGGCCGCGGCCAGCAGTTCCTCGGCGTGGGCGCGGCCCAGCTCCGAGTCCTCCAGACCGGCCAGCATCCGGGAGAGTTCGCGCACCCGCTCCTCGTCGTTCAGCACCTTGACACCACTGCGGGTCACGGTTCCGTCGTGGGTCTTCTCCACCACCAGGTGCCGGTCGGCGAACGCGGCGACCTGCGGGAGGTGGGTCACCACCACGACCTGGGCGGACTCGGCCAGCTTGGCCAGCCGGCGGCCGATCTCGACCGCGGCCTTGCCGCCGACGCCCGCGTCCACCTCGTCGAACAGGTAGGTGGGGACGGGGTCGGCGCCCGCGAAGACCACCTCGACGGCGAGCATCACGCGCGACAGCTCACCGCCGGAGGCGCCCTTGGCGATCGGGCGCGGCTGGGCGCCCGGGTGCGGGGCGAGCAGCACCTCGACCTCGTCCACGCCGTGCGGGCCGTACGCGACGGTGCGCCCGTCGAGTTCGATCCCGGCCAGGTCGTCGACCCTGCTGATCGCGAAGGTCACCCGGGCGTGCGGCATGGCCAGTTCGGCGAGCTCGGCGGAGACCGCCTCGGCGAACCGCCCGGCCGCGGCGTGCCGGGCCCGCGACACCTCGGCGGCCAGCTCGGCCAGCTCGGCCCGCAGCTCGGTCTCCCGGGCGCCGAGTTCGTCGATCCGGTCGTCGTCGCCGTCCAGCTCGGCGAGCCGCGCGGCTCCGGACTCGGCCCAGGCGATCACCTCGGCGAGCGAGTTCTCCTCGCCGCCGTACTTGCGCAGCAGCTGGGCCAGGACGGCCCGGCGGTCCTCGACGGAGGCCAGGCGCACCGGGTCGGCGTCCAGGTCGTCCGCGTAGCCGGCCAGGTCGCCGGCCACGTCGGCGAGCAGGTAGCCGACCTCGTTGAGGCGGTCGGCCAGGGCGGCCAGCCGCTCGTCGTGGTGGCGCACGGCGTCCAGGGCCCGGCGGGACTGGGCGAGCAGGGTGCCCGCGTCCAGCGCCTCCGGGTCGACCGGGTCGCCGGCCAGGGCGGCGTGGGCGAGGGTCGCGGCGGAGGACAGCGCGTCGGCGTGGCCGAGTCGCTCGGCCTCGGCGGCCAGCTCCGTGTCCTCGCCGGCCACCGGTTCGGCGGCGGCGATCTCGTCCAGGCCGAAGCGCAGCAGGTCGGCCTCCTGGGCGCGCTCGCGGGCCCGGGTGGTCAGCTCCTCCAGGGTCGCGGAGACCTCGCGCAGGGCGCGGTAGGTCTCCCGGTAGCGGGCCAGCGGCTCGGCCACCGCGGCGCCCGCGTACCGGTCCAGCGCGCCGCGCTGGCGGGCCGGGCGCAACAGGCGCTGCTGGTCGGTCTGGCCGTGCACGGCGATCAGGTCCTCGCCGAGTTCGGCGAGCAGCCCGACCGGCACGGACCGGCCGCCCACGTGCGCCCGGGAGCGGCCCTCGGCGGAGACGGTCCGGCTGATCAGCAGCGCGCCGTCGTCCAGTTCGGCCCCGGCCTCGATCGCGCGGGCCGCGACCGGGGAGTCGGCGGGCAGTTCCAGCCGGCCCTCCACGACGGCGCGTCCGGTGCCGTTGCGCACCAGGCCCGGGTCGGCGCGTCCGCCGAGCAGCAGGCCCAGGCTGGTGACGACCATGGTCTTGCCGGCGCCGGTCTCCCCGGTCACGGCGGTGAAGCCGGGGGCGAGTTCGACCACCGCGTCGTCGATGACCCCAAGATCCCGTATCCGCATCTCGTCCAACACGGAGACGACCTTACGAGGTTCCGCCCCCGGCGCGCGACGAGCGACAACGGCGCGCGGCAACTCCGTGCCCGGAAGTTCATCCCTTCCGGGGGTCCCCGGCGGGTACCGGCACGGTGCACCAGGGCAGGAAGAGCTGCACCATCGGGCCGATGGCCAGGGCGTACGCCACGGTGCCGACCCCGACGGTGCCGCCGAGCAGCAGCCCGACGGTGAGGACCGTCACCTCGATGCCGGTGCGGATCAGCCGCAGCGAGCGGCCGGTGCGCCGGTGCAGGCCGGTCATCAGGCCGTCGCGCGGGCCGGGGCCGAGCCGGGCGCCGATGTAGAGGCCGGTGGCCAGGCCGTTGAGGGCGATCGCCGCGGCCGCCAGGGCGATCCGGGCGGGCAGGGCGCCGGGGGTGCCGACGATCCGCAGGGTGAGGTCCATGGCCGTGCCGATCACCAGGACGTTGGCGGCGGTGCCCAGGCCCGGGCGCTGGCGCATCGGGATCCACAGCAGCAGGACGAGGGCGCCGCAGATCGTCACCCAGGCGCCGACCGAAAGCCCGACGGTGCGCTGCAGGCCTTGGTGCAGGACGTCCCAGGGGTCGAGGCCGAGGCCGGACCGGAGCATCAGGGCCGCGCTCGCGCCGTACAGGGCGAGGCCGACGAACAGCTGCGGGATCCGGCGGCCCAGGGCGCGGGTGTCGCCGAGCACCCGCTCGGCGAGGGTCCGGTGCCCGGTGCCCGGTGCCGGCGCGGTGGTCGCGGTGATCGTGGTGGTCGTGGTGGTGGCTGCTGCCGGTGTGGTCGTGGTGGCCACTGCTGCTCCTGCGGGTGGTGCTGCACCCCCGGAGAGGCCCGGCGGTGGCGGACGGTGCGGCCGCCCTGCCATGATGTCCAGGCCAATACGGCCCACTCCAGGGCCAATACCGAGCAAGTGGACTGATCGCGATGGCCGACTGGCACACCACCGTCACCCCGCCCGCCCTGGCCCGGCTGCTCGCCACCGCCCGGCTCCCCGAGCCGGCCTCCGCCCGCCGCCCCGCCTACCGCACCCTGGCCGGACAGATCCGACTGCTGGTCACCGAGGGCCGGCTGCCGGTCGGCGCCCGGCTGCCCGCCGAACGCGAGCTGGCCACCGCCCTGGCCCTGAGCCGGACCACCGTCGCCACCGCGTACGAGACCCTGCGCGGCGACGGCTACCTGCGCAGCCGGCGAGGCTCGGGCAGCTGGACCGCCCTGCCCGAGGGGGCCCCGCCGCCCGGCGAGGCCCTGCACCCCGTCCCGCCGGACGAGCAGGGCCGCATCCTGGACCTCGGCGTGGCCGCCCCGCCCGCCCCGCAGCCCTGGGTCGGCCGGGCCGCCGCCCGGGCCGTCGAACAGCTGCCGTACTACGCCGCCGGGCACGGCCACTACCCCACCGGCGTCCCGGTGCTGCGCGAGGCCGTCGCCCGCCGCTTCACCGAGCGCGGGCTGCCCACCACCCCCGACCAGATCCTGATCACCACCGGCGCCATGGGCGGGCTGCACCTGCTCCAGCGGGTGCTGATCGGCCGCGGCGACCGGGTCGCCGTCGAGGCGCCCAGCTACGCGCACACCCTCCAGGCGCTGCGGCTGACCGGCGCGCGCCTCGTCCCGGTGCCGTACACCTGGACGCCGCAACCCGCCTGGGACCTCGACGAGTGGCAGCGGGTGCTGCGCGGCGCCGGACCCAGGGTCGCGTACGTGATACCGGACTTCCACAACCCGACCGGCGCGCTGATCGACGAGGAGCAGCGCCGCCGGCTGCTGGCCGCCGCCCGGGCCGCCGGGAGCATCGTGCTGGCCGACGAGACCACCGCCGAGCTCGGCTGGGGCATGCCGCCCGGCACCCCGCTGCCCCGCCCGACGGCGGCACTGGACCGCTCCGCCCAGGTGGTCACCGTCGGCTCGGCGGGCAAGCTGTTCTGGGGCGGTCTGCGGATCGGCTGGGTCCGGGCCGCGCCCGCGCTGGTGCGCCGACTGGCCACCGAGCGGGTCTACAGCGACGTCGGCACCCCGGTGCTGGACCAGCTGATCGTCGCCGAGCTGCTGGGCGAGCCGCTGCCCGAGGTGCGGGAGCACCAGCTGGCCCGGCTGCGGGCGACCGCGCGGGCCTTCGCCGCCGCCCTGCCCGAGCGGCTACCGGGGTGGAGCTTCACCATGCCGCCGGGCGGGCTATCCCTCTGGGTCTCCACCGACGGCCTGTCCGGCGCCGCGCTGGCCCGGGCCGGGGAGCTCGCCGGGGTCCGGATCGCCTCCGGCAACCGCTTCGGCTCGGACGGCGCCTTCGAGCACCACATCCGCATCCCGGTCACCGTGGCCGCCACGACCGTCCCCGAGGCCGTCGAGCGCCTCGCCGCCCTGGCCGCCCGAGCGGCGGCCGGCGGCCGGCTCGAACCGGCCGACGAGGCCCAGCCGCTGGCGGTCTGACGGGCCCGCCGGGGCCGGTGCGCCACCTCACGGAGGATCAGAACCCTTGGCGCGCACCGGCTTCGGCACGGGAGTGCGGTCGCTGCCGGGCCGTACCGCCGTCAGGGGTGGTCGGCCCGGCCACGCCAACCCGTCACCGGCAGCGCGAACTTGGCCACCAGCCGGTCGGTGAACGGCGCCCGGTGCAGTCTGGCCAGCCGCACCGGGGTCCGGCCCCGGCGGACCTCCACCCGCGCCCCGGCGGGCAGTTCGACCGAACGGCGCCCGTCGCACCAGAGCACGCCGTGCGGGGTCTTGGGCTGCACCTCGACCGCCAGCACCGACTCCGGCGAGGTCACCAGCGGGCGGGCGAACAGCGCGTGCGCGGAGATCGGCACCATCAGCAGCGCCTCCACCTCCGGCCACACCACCGGCCCGCCGCCGGAGAACGCGTACGCGGTGGACCCGGTCGGTGTCGCGCACACCACGCCGTCGCAGCCGAAGTTGGAGACCGGGCGGCCGTCCACCTCGGTCACCACCTCCAGCATCCGCTCCCGGGCCGCCTTCTCGATCGAGGCCTCGTTCAGCGCCCAGTCCTCGTGCACCACGTCGCCGTTGGTGCGGACGATGACGTCGATCGTCATCCGCTCCTCGACCTCGTAGTCGGCGTCCACCACCCGCTCGACCACCACGGCCAGGTCGTCCCGCTCTGCCTCGGCGAGGAAACCCACCCGGCCCAGGTTGATCCCGAGCATCGGCAGCCCGTGGGAGCGCGCCAGCTCCGCCCCGCGCAGCAGCGTCCCGTCCCCGCCGGCCACCAGGATCAGCTCGCAGCCGTCCGCCGCACCGGGGCCCTCGGCCACCTTCTCGACGCCCTCGGGCAGGTCCAGGTCCACCGCCTCGGCTTCCAGCAGTCTGATCCGGAGCCCCGACTTCAGCAGCCCCTGCACCAGGGCCTCGACGCTGCGCAGCGCCGTCTCCCGGCCGGTGTGCGCGATCAGGAAGACCGTACGTTCTTCATCGCTCATGCCGCTGCCCTCTCCCTAACGCCTACCGGGTCGCCCTTGGCCCCGGTGCGGCCGCGCCATCCGAACACGGCGGACCGGACGCTCGCAAGGCACCCTACCGGGGCCCCTCCGCCACGGCCCGGTCCGCGTCCGCGGGGTCCAGCCGCGGAGCGTCCCGGCGCAGCCAGAGGAAGTACTCGACGTTGCCGGACGGCCCCGGCAGGGGGCTCGCGGTGACGGCCCGCACGCCCAGCCCGAGCTCCCACGCCTGCCCCGCGACCTGACGCACCATCTCGGCGCGCAGCTGCGGGCTGCGCACAACCCCGCCGCTGCCCAGCCGCTCCTTGCCGATCTCGAACTGGGGCTTGACCATCAGCACCAGGTCCGCGTCCGCGGCCGCGCAGGAGGCGAGGGCCGGGAGCACCAGGCCCAGCGAGATGAACGACAGGTCGCCCACCACCAGGTCCACCGGGGTGCCGCCGATCAGGTCCACGGTCAGCTCGCGCACGTTGGTGCGGTCCATCACGGTGACCCGGTCGTCGCTCTGCAGCGACCAGGCGAGCTGCCCGTAGCCGACGTCCACCGCCAGCACGTGCGCGGCCCCGGCCCGCAGCAGCACGTCGGTGAAGCCCCCGGTGGAGGCACCCGCGTCCAGCGCCCGGCGGCCCTCGACCACCAGGCCCTGCGGGACGAAGGCCGCGAACGCGCCGGCGAGCTTGTGGCCGCCGCGCGAGACGTAGTCGGGGTCGTTCTCGTCCTTCGCCACCACGACCGCCGCCGAGGTCTCCACCTGGGTGGCCGGCTTGGTCGCGGTGGTGCCGCCGACGGTCACCCGCCCGGCCGCGATCAGCTCGGACGCGTGCTCGCGCGACCGGGCCAGCTTGCGGCGGACCAATTCCGCGTCGAGTCGACGTCGTGCCACTGCCACTGGTGCTTCAGCTCCTACGGATCCTGCGGGTCATTCCTGGTCGAGCGCGGCCAGTGCGTCGACGAGCCGCTGGTGAACATCTTCGTACACCGCGACGTGTGCCTCCGCCGGGACCCCGTCCAGGGCCTCCAGCCGGGCCAGTCCGGCATCCACCCCGGGGTGGCCGGTGGGGGCCAGGTCGACGCCGAGCGGCTCGGCCTGCCGGACGGACGCGGGCAGGTGGTCGGTCCCGACCGGGCGGACGGACTCCGCCGGGCGGACGGGGTCGGCCTGCCGGGCGGACGCGGGCGGTTCACTCGTCTCGGGCATCGGGCTTCTTCGTGCTGGTGGCCTTGCGGACGGTGGTCTTCCTGGTCGCCGCGCGCTTGGCGGGCGTCCCGGGCTGGGCCTCGGCCTGCTTGGCGGTGGAGGTCTTCTTGACGGTCGTCGTCTTCTTCGCCGCGGCCTGCTTGGCCGCCGTCTTCTTCGTCTTCGCCGCCGGCTTCCCGGCCGCGGCCTTCTTCGCCGTGCGCTTCCTCGCGGCGCTCTTCTCCGCGGCCGGCTCCTCCGACGGAACCGGGGTCACCGGGGTCGCCGCGGACAGCGGCGGTACGGGCGGGTCCACCTCGACCGGCTCGTCCACCTCCACCCGCTCGGCGACTATCGGCTCACCGGACGCCGGGGCCTCCGACCGCTCCTCCTCGAACTCCCAGCCGCGCCCGAACAGGTCCGCGGCCCGCGGCGCCGGCACCGGCTCCTCGGCCTCGTCCGCCCCCGGCCCGGACCCGGCCGGCGGGGCCTCCTCCTCGACCTCGCGCAGCTTGGTCTCCAGGTACGCCAGCACCACGCCGACCTTGGTCACCTGGTCGCCGACCTTCTCGAAGACCTTCTCCGCCTCGTTGCGCGCCACGCCGACCGCCAGGTCCACCCCGGCGCGCCCGGCGGTGACCGCCTCCCCGGCGAGGGTCTGCAGGGTCTCCACCGACGGCGGGAACTGGCCGCCCAGCCGGCGCTCGACCCCGGCGACGTCGACACCGGCCTTCTCCAGGATCGAGGTCGCCGTCCCGACGACCAGCTTGCCGACCTCCTCGACCACCCCGGCAGCGGTCTCCACCACTCCCCGAACCGTCCTCGGCAGCATCCGGGTGCCTCCCAATCGCCTGTGCGCGTCGCTCCGCGCCGTCAGTACCCGGGCGCCGTTCGGGCACCCCACCGACGACGCTACCGCCAAAACCCTCCTGAGGTACCGTGGCCCGCGTCAGCACCGTAGCGACACGGGGAGGTGGCCGCGCCGTGGCGAACGCCGAGGAGTGCCGGGAGGCACTGGAGCAGCTCAGCCGGAACATGGCGAAGTCCACCGGCGACGTCCGCAAGGCCGCGGCCCTCGACCGCTCGCTCAGCTGCCGGATCACCGACCTCGACCTGACCTTCAACGGGCGGCTGCGCGACGGCCGGATCCAGGACGTGGTGGCCGCCCCCGGCCCGCCGGCCGGGAAGGCGGAGATCCGGCTCACCATGAGCAGCGACGACCTGGTCGCGATGGTCGACGGGCGGCTCGGCTTCGCCTCCGCGTGGGCGAGCGGCCGGGTCAGGCTGGAGGCGGGCTTCCGCGACCTGCTGCGGCTGCGCACCCTGCTCTGAACCCGGCGCTCCGAACCCGGCCCCGGCACCGGTCTGAACCCGGGTGCCTCGACCCGGGTCCGTCTGAACCCGGGTCAAGGCACCCGCTCGCTCAGAACCCCAGGTCGGCCAGCGCCTTGCGGCCGTCCACCGGCGCACCGCCCGCGTCCAGCACCGTCCACGCCGCCGCGCACAGCGCCCGCAGCCCGTCCCAGCGGTCCCCGGCCCCGGACAGCCGCAGCACGCCGCCCTCGACGCCCGCGACCCAGCCGCCGCAGCCGAAGCCGCCGGCCACCGCCGCCACCGCCGGGTGCGGGACGAGCAGTCCGCGCAGGTCCGCCGCCAGGTAGGTCGGCCGGTGCTCGACCGGGGCCGCCAGCAGCAGCTCCGGGGTGGTCACGCCGGTGAACACCAGCAGGCTGTCCACCCCGCCGTTGAAGGCGCCCTCGATGTCGGTGTCCAGACGGTCCCCGACCACCAGCGGCCGCTCCGCGCCGGTGCGCAGTACGGTCTCCCGGTGCATCGGCGGCAGCGGCTTGCCCGCGACCTCCGGCTCCACCCCGGTCGCCGCCCGCACCGCCGCCACCAGGGTGCCGTTCCCGGGCGCGATGCCGCGGGCCCTCGGCACCGTCAGGTCCAGGTTGGACGCCACCCACGGCAGGCCGCTCTGCACGGCGTACGAGGCCTCCGCGAGGTCCGCCCACCCCACCGAGGGGTCGAAGCCCTGGACCACCGCGAGCGGCCCGTCGGCCAGCGAGCGGACCGCGACCAGCCCCAGCTCGGCCAGCGCCTCCTCCAGGCCGGGGCCGCCCACGACCAGCACCTTCGAGCCGGCGGGCACCTTCTCGGCGACCAGCCGCGCGGCGGCCTGGGCCGAGTTGATCACGTCGGCCGGCTCGGCGGGCACGCCCAGCTCGGTCAGGTGCTCGGCCACCACCCGCGGCGGGCGGGAGGCGTTGTTGGTCACGTACGCGAGCCGCATCCCGGCCGTCCGGGCGGCGTCCAGCGCCTCCACCGCGTGCTCGATCGCGTGGGCGCCCGCGTAGACCACGCCGTCCAGGTCCAGCAGCGCGGTGTCGTACGCGTCGGTCAGCGGCCGCTCGCTGCCGCCGGGGGCGGTCCGTCGCACGGGGGTGGCCGTCTCGGTCATGGCTGCGCTACCTCATTCACTGCGTCGTCACTGCGTCGTCGTTCACTGCGTCGTCCGGGGCGCACGCCCTCGTGCGCTCCGGCGGTCCGGCCCGCTGTCCGGCCCGGCGGTCCGGTGCGGCGGTCCTCGCGGCGTCGGACCGGTCGTCGGGCCGCCCGGTCAGGCGCCCGCGTCGTCCGCCGGTCCGCCGGCCGGGCCACCGGCGCCCGCCGGGGGCGCCACGTGCCCGGGGGCTCCCGGCAGCAGCGGGCCGTACGCTCCGGCGCGGGCCGCCAGGGTCGCCCGGGTCTGCCGCAGCGCCTGCCGGTAGTGGTCGCTCTCCGGCCGCATGGCCACGGCCAGCGCCAGGTGCTCGGCGGAGGTCTCGAAGTCGCCCAGCCGGGCCGCCGCGACGCCCCATCCGAACTGAGCGTAGTCGTCCGCCGGGTCGGCGAGCGCCACGGCGCGGAAGTTCTCCAGCGCCGCCGCGTACGAGCCCGCGTCGAACTGGGCCCGCGCCAGCGCCTCCCGGATGCTGCGCGAGTGCGGCTCGGCCTCCACCGCCCGGGCCAGCAGCTGCTCGGCGGCCGCCGGGTGCCCCTGCGCCAGCAGCAGGGCGCCCCGGCGGAACCAGTCGTACACGTCCCCGGTGGGCTCCCCGGTGCGGCTCTGCCGGGGCACCCCGCCGACCGGCGTGCCGTCGCCCGCCGCACCGTCGTCCACCGCGCCGCCGGCCGGTGCGCGGCCCGGTGCGCCGTCGACCGGGGCGTCCCCGCGGGTGGCACCGGCCGACCCGCCCGACTCGGCCGGGCCGCCGCCGTCCACCCGTTCCTGCCCGTCGTCCATGCCGTACCTCGCCCTCGGTCGCACACCCGCCCCAGGAACCGGCACGGGCATTCCGATCTCTCAACAACGCGTACCCGGTTACGATGCCCAGAATGAGCACACCCAGTGCAGAAGACGGAGTCGAGACTCCCGAGGGCGGCCCCGGTGATCCCGGGCACGTCGCCACCGCCGGCCTGTCCCTGTCCCCCTTCCGCGGCCTGCGCTACGTCCCCGACCGGGTCGGCGCCCTCGCCGCGGTGATGTCCCCGCCCTACGACGTCGTGGACCCGGGCCGCCGGCTCGACCTGGAGACCGCCGACCCCCACAACGTGGTCCGGCTGATCCTGCCCAGGCCCGAGCCCGAGGACGCCGGCGACCGCCCCGACCGCGACACCCGCTACCGGCACGCCGCCCGGCTGCTGGCCGCCTGGCAGCGCGAGGGCGTCCTGGCCGCCGATCCCGAGCCCGCGCTCTACGTCTACGAGCAGCGGGTGCCGGCGACCGCCGACTCCCCCGAGCTCCTCCAGCGCGGCCTGATCGGCGCGCTCGCGGTGAGCGGGCGCGAGGGCGGCGTGGTGCTCCCGCACGAGGACGTGATGCCGCGACCGGTCGCCGACCGGGTCGGCCTGATGCGCACCACCCGGGCCAACCTGGAACCGCTGCTGCTCACCTACCGGGGCAACGGCGGCGCCTCCGGCGTGATCGAGCGGACGGCCGAACGCGAGCCGCTGCTCTCCACCGCCACCAGCGACGACACCCACCACCGCCTGTGGGCCGTCACCGACCCGGCCGAGATCGCCGAGATCAGCCGCGACCTCGCCACCTGTCGGGCGCTGATCGCCGACGGCCACCACCGCTGGGAGATGTACCTGCGCCTCCAGCGCGAGCACCGCCACCTGCCGCGCAGTCCCTGGGACCGCGGCATGGTGCTCCTGGTCGACACCGCCCGCTATCCGCTGCGGGTCCGGGCCATCCACCGGGTGCTGTACCGGCTGCCGGTGGCCGAGGCGCTGGAGCGGCTCGGCGACCAGTGGAAGGTCAAGGAGGTCCCCGGCCCGCTGTCCGCCGCGCTCCAGGCCCTCGCCGAGCAGAAGCGGCACGGCGGCAACGGCTTCGTCCTGACCGGCGGCAACGGCGTCTACTGGCTGGTCGGCGAGCCCGAGGAGGCCCTGCTCGACGCCACCGTGCCGCACGGCAGGCCCGAGGAGTGGCGCCACCTGGACGCCACCGTCCTGCACGCCACCCTGCTCGACCGCACCTGGCACGTCCCCGACGGCCCGGACGACATCGGCTACCTGCACACCGCCGCGGCCGCCGAACAGGAGGCCGCCCGAACCGGCGGCACGGCCGTCCTGCTGCACCCGGTCCGGGAGTCCGTGGTGCGCCGACTGGCCGAACAGGGCGTCACCATGCCGCGCAAGTCCACCTCCTTCGGACCGAAGCCGGCCACCGGGCTGGTGCTGCGCAACCTCGCGCTGGGCTGAGCGCCGGGCCCGAAAGCCGTGAGGCCCTGCCGTTCCCGGAGTTCCGGGGAACGGCAGGGCCTCACGGCTTTGCCTGGCGAGCCGGTCAGCTCTTGTCGGCGTCGGCGTCGGCGTCCGCCTTGGCGGCCTTCGGCTCCTCGTCCTTGGCGTCCTGGACGTCCTTGGAGTCCTGGGCGCGCTCGGGGACGACGCCGTCGAAGTCGTCGTCGATCTCGAGGTCGTCCTCGTCGTAGAACTCCTCGACGTCCTCCTCGTCCTCGAAGATCACGCGGTCCTCGGAGTTGTCACCACCGGTGCGCTTCTTCGCCGGGGCGTCGGCCGACTCGGCCCCGTCCTCGGCCAGCTCCGGGTCGAGCGTGTCGGTGAACTCCACGCCGTCGATCTCGGCCAGCCGCTCCGAGGCGTTGGTGGTGCCGTCGGTGTCGGCCTCGGCGGCCTTGGCGAACCAGTCACGGGCCTCGTCGGCCCGGCCGGCCGCGATCAGGGCCTCGGCGTAGGCGTACCGCAGGCGCGCGGTCCACGAGTGCACGGCGCTGGAGGCCAGCTCCGGGCTCTGCAGCGTCACCACGGCGGCGTCGAACTGCTCCATGTCGGTGCGGGCACCGGCCGCCACCAGGCGCATCTCGACCTGGCCGGCCTTGTCCAGCTGCTTTACCTCGGGCTCACCGGCCATCGCCAGCGCCCGCTCCGGACGGCCCAGACCGCGCTCGCAGTCGGCCATCACCGGCCACAGGTCCGCGCGGCCGGTCATCCGACGGGCGGCACGGAACTCGGTCAGCGCCTCGGAGTAACGCTGCGTCATGTACGAGGCGAAGCCGGCCGCCTCACGGACGGCGGCCACACGGGAAGCCAGCCGGAGCGCGATGCGCGAGTACTGGTAGGCCTCCTCCGGCTCGCCGTCGAGCAGGCGGGCCACCATCACCAGGTTGCGGGCCACGTCGTCCGCGAGGGTCTTGGGCAGGCTCTTGAGCTCCTGGCGCACGTCCGCGTCCAGCTCGAAGCCGGTGACGTCCTCGGGGATCGGCAGGCGCTTGACGGGCTCGTAGTTGCCCCGGCGGTCGTCGTAGTCCCGACGGTCGCCACCGCGGTCGTCGCGGTCACGGCGGTAGCCGCCGCCCTGGCGGTCGTCGCGACGGAAGCCGCCACGGTCGCCGCCCCGGTCGTCACGGCGGAAGCCGCCACGGTCACTGCCGCGGTCGCCGCGGTCGCGGTTGAAGCCGCCGGAGGGGCGGTCGTCGCGGCGGAAGCCGCCACGGTCGCCACCGCGGTCATCGCGGTTGAAGCCGCCGGAGGGGCGGTCGTCACGACGCGGACGGTCATCACGGTCGTCACGACGGAAACCCGAGGGGCGGTCGTCGCGGCGGAAGCCGCCGCCGGCCGGACGGTCGTCACGACGGAAACCACCGCGGTCGTCACGGTCACGGTTGAAACCGCCCGACGGACGGTCATCACGACGGAAACCACCCGACGGACGGTCATCGCGGCGGAAGCCGCCACGGTCGCCACCGCGGTCATCGCGGTTGAAGCCACCGGAGGGACGGTCGTCACGACGCGGACGGTCATCACGGTCGTCACGACGGAAACCACCCGAGGGGCGGTCGTCGCGGCGGAAACCGCCGCCGGCCGGACGGTCGTCACGACGGAAACCACCGCGGTCGTCACGGTCACGGTTGAAACCGCCCGACGGACGGTCGTCACGACGGAAACCACCGCGGTCGTCACGGTCACGGTTGAAACCGCCCGACGGACGGTCATCACGACGGAAACCACCCGACGGACGGTCGTCACGGCGGAAGCCGCCACGGTCGCCACCGCGGTCATCGCGGTTGAAGCCACCGGAGGGACGGTCGTCACGACGCGGACGGTCATCACGGTCGTCACGACGGAAACCCGAGGAGCGGTCGTCGCGGCGGAAGCCGCCGCCGGCCGGACGGTCGTCACGACGGAAACCACCGCGGTCGTCACGGTCACGGTTGAAACCGCCCGACGGACGGTCATCACGACGGAAACCACCCGACGGACGGTCGTCACGGCGGAAACCACCGCGGTCGCCACCACGGTCGTCACGGTCACGGCCGTAGCCGCCCGAGGGACGGTCGCCGCGGTCGCGGTTGTAGCCGCCGCCCTGGCGGTCGTCACGGCGGAAGCCGCCACGGTCGCCACCGCGGTCGTCGCGGTCACGGCCGTAGCCGCCGGAGGGGCGGTCGTCACGACGGAAGCCGCCCGACGAGCGGTCGTCACGGCGGTCGCGGTCGTCGCGACGGTAGCCGCCACGGTCGTTGGACGAGCCCCCGCGGGACCGGGGCTCGTAGCCTCGGCCGTCGTCCGATCGGCGCTCGGGACGGTCCTGGGGCTGGTTCGACATCGTGGTGACTCCTTCTGCTGCTTCAGCTCCACCGCGGGCGGAGCGCGCAACTCCGCGACCGCCACGCGGTTCGACGCCGGCCTGCTGGCCCGCGTACCTTCTCCATTGTCCGACATGCCGGGACCCTCCGCGTCTGGGCGGAAGTCCTGTCTCTGCCGGCTTTCTTCACGTTCGCAAAACACAAAAAGGCCGCGGCCCCAGCGAGTCGCTGGGGGCCCGGCCGGTAAAAAAATTTGTGCGGCGTCCTACAATAACCCACCG